>JANOAQ010000101.1:0-4199 GCA_031411195.1 Burkholderiaceae bacterium
CAGGTCGACCTGACCAAGGAGCCGGTGGTGGTGACCATCGGCACCATCCACGGCGGCCTGCGCGAGAACATCATCCCCGACTCGGTCGAGATGCGCGGCACCATCCGCACCTTCGACGAGGAGATGCGCGACGACGTGCACGAGCGTGTCACCTACCTGGCCGAGGCCATCGCCCGCAGTGCCCGTGCCGGCTGCACGGTGTGCATCAAGAAGAACTACCCGGTCACCGTCAATGACCCCGAGCTGACCGAAGCCATGCGGCCCACCCTGGCCCGCGTGGCCGGCCCAGGCCGCCTGGCACTGGTGCCCAAGGTCACCGGCTCCGAGGATTTTTCGTTCTTCCAGCGCGTGGTGCCCGGTTTGTTCATCTTCCTGGGCGTTACGCCCGAGACGGTGGACGTGGGCAAGGCCGCGCCCAACCATTCGCCGCGCTTCTTTGCCGACGAGCGCCACCTGGTCACCGGCGTGCGCGCCCTGGCGCATCTGGCCTGTGACTTCCTGGAGGCACCGCGGTGAGCGGCGGCCTGGCGCCGACCGTGCCAACCCAGCTGACGGCGTGTTCGGCCAGCGACTTGCTCCAGCTCTACCGCAGCGGCGCCGCGTCGCCGGTCGAGGCCACCACCGAGGTGCTGGCGCGCATCGAGCGCTTGAACCCCCGGCTCAACGCCTTTTGCCTGGTGGACGGCGAGGCCGCCCTGGCCAGCGCCCGCGCCAGCGAGGCGCGCTGGCAGCGGGGCACACCGCAGGGCCTGCTCGACGGCGTTCCCACCTCGATCAAGGACCTCATCCTCACCCAGGGCTGGCCCACGTTGCGCGGATCGCGCACGGTCGACGCCGGCCAGCCCTGGCTGGTGGACGCCCCTGTCACCGCCCGCCTGCGCGAGGCCGGTGCAGTGCTGCTGGGCAAGACCACCACGCCAGAGTTCGGCTGCAAGGGCGAGACCAATTCGCCCTTGACCGGCATCACCCGCAACCCGTGGAACCTGTCGCGCACGCCGGGGGGCTCATCGGGCGGCACCGCCGCGGCCGTGGCCGCCGGCCTGGGGCCGGTGGGCGTGGGCACCGACGGTGCGGGCTCGGTGCGCATCCCGGCGGCGTTCTGCGGCAATTTCGGCCTGAAGCCCAGTTTTGGCCGGGTACCGGCCTACCCGCTGTCGCCCTTCGGCAGCGTGTCCCACCTGGGTCCGCATACCTTGAGCGTGGCCGATGCGGCGCTGATGCTCAACGTCATGAGCCAGCCTGACGCCCGCGACTGGACGTCGCTGCCGCCCGATGGCCGCGACTACCGCGTCGGCTTGAACGACGGCGTGCGCGGCTTGCGCATCGCCTTCTCGCCCACCCTCGGCTACGCCAGGAACGTGCACCCCGAGGTGGCCGCAGCTGTGGCGCGTGCGGTGCGCGATCTTGAATCCCTGGGCGCGGTGGTGGAGGCGGTCGACCCCGGCATCGACGACCCGCTCGACATCTGCACCGGCTTGTGGTTTCTGGGTGCGCATACGGTGTGGGCGGGCCTGAGCGAGGCGCAGCGCGCTGTGGCCGATCCCGATCTGGTGGCCCAGGCCGCGCTCGGCGCGCAGTTCAGCGCCCAGCAGATCCAGCAACTCCAGCTGCGGCGCGGCGCCTTGGGGTCGCACCTGCGGCAATTCATGCAGCGCTACGATCTGATCGCCACGCCGGCAGTGGCGGTGCCGGCCTTCGAGGCGCGCCCGGCCGGGCACTCGCCGATCGACCCGCACAGCCTGCTGGGCTGGACGCCGTTTTCCTACCCGTTCAACCTGAGTCAGCAACCTGCGGCGTCGATCCCTTGCGGCCTGACGGCCGACGGGCTGCCCATCGGGCTGCAACTGGTGGGGCCGATGTTTGGCGACGCCCTGGTACTGCGGGCCTGCCGGGCCTATGAAAGCCTGCGGCCCATCGCCCGGCCCCCGCTGGATTGGGCTACCTGAGCGCCGGCTGAGATGCCTGCCCCCACGTCGCTTCGCTCCTGCCCCCCAAGGGGGCGCTCAGCCGCCTTGGGGCGGCCCGGCGCCGGCTGAGTCAGACGCTGGTGCAGCGCCAGGTGGCGCGGTCGATGGCCCAGGAGCCCACCGAATCGGGCGTGCCGTGCGAGAAGAAATCCAGGCGCAGATGCTGGGCGTCGGTGCTCAGCAGGCTGTAGTTCTGGCACTTCGAGCCCACACCCACCAGCTTGCAGATGGCCGCGCCCGACGCGGTGGCGTCGTGCAGCCAGCGGCCGCCGCCCAGGTCGATCGAGTCAAAGCGATTGGCGTGGATGTCGCCGCTGAGCACCAGCACCTTGTATTGGCGGGCCAGGTCCAGCAGCCAGGGGTAGTCCTCGAACGGTTCCCAGCGCTCGCCGCCTCGGTCGCGCACCACTGAACCCGAGGCCAGCAGGTGAACCGCCTGCGGCGCCTTGGCCATTTCGGCTGCGATCAGGGCGCGTTGCTCGGCGCCGAGCAAGGTCTTGCCGATGCGCCAGGACCGCCCGTCGGTCAGGTGCAGCAGCAAATCCGGGGCCAGCACCCTCAGCAGGTAGCCGGGCGGTGGTTCGTCAGGCTGGTTGATCACGGCGTCGTTGTAGGCCGCCGGAAAGCTGCCTTTGGCCAGTCGGGCATCCAGCGTGCGGCGAAATGCGTTGAACAACGCGCGACTGATGCGCACATTGTCCTTGTACAAGCGCTTGTTGATGGCCCCTTCGCCGTAGCACTCGTCCCACAGGAAATCGTGGTCGTCCCAGATCGCGTCGGTGGGGACGGCCTTGACCAGCGCACGGAACTGCGGCTGGTCCAACTGCAACTGCCAACGGCCCAGCAGGTGCAGTAAAAAGTCGTTGGTCGACAGATCGCGCGGGTGCTGGGCTTCGCTGCGGTAAGGGCGAATGTCGATGTAGATCGAATCGCCCAGCAGCAAAAGGCGGTCGGGCTGGTGGACGGCGATCTGATCCCACACCGGTTGCTGGGTGAACACGGTGGACGACATGCAGGACGTGAATGCCAGCTTCATGAGACTTGCTCCTCGGCGGTCGCACCGCCAGACGGTGCTTCGCAAACAATGTAGCCCCATTCGACCGGATATGGCCGGCGCGCGCCTGCTGCGTCCTGGGGGGGCGCTGATCGTGACAAACAGCGCAGGCTGGCAGGGATGGGGTTGCCCGATCGGGCATCCCCGTGCTTACAGTGGCAGCCACTGCACGCAATGCGCGTTGGCCTGCATTGTGAAACCTTGCGCAAAGCCGCGCTTCCCCGGCTGAAGGCGCACCGCATAATCACCGGCTGAGTTGGGCTGGCGCTCGCGTGGCGAAGGGCAGGCTGTATGCAGGCCCATCGAAATCGATTCGGCGGTCAGGCGGTTGCAGGAGGTGTCTTGATGATCAGGCTGTTCAATCACTATTTCCACGCATGGACGGTGCGCCGCATCTTCGTTGATTTCCTGCTGTCCTTGCTGGCGCTGGCAGGTGTGGTGATGGTGCAGGCCGAGAGCTTGCGGACCGCCGTGCCGATGGCCGGTGCCCAGGTGCTCGGCATTGCGGCCGGCTTGTTCGTGATCAACAGCGCTTCGGGCCTTTACCAACGGGTGCAGGATTGGTCCATCATCGAGTCCACGCTTCGCGCCATCCTCGCGCTGGCCATGGCCGTGGTGCTGACGTACCAGGTGTTCCGCTTTCTGCCCGTGGGTTTTGGCAATGTCGAAGTCATCCGCACGTCGGCAGTGCTGGTGATCGCTGCCTTGATCCTGCGCCGAGTGGTGTTGGGTTACTGGGCCACCAAATCCCGGGCCGGCGCTCGGGTCTTGATCTTTGGCACTGGCCCTGCGGCGCAGATGGTCGGCACCACCTTGCGCGCGGCCGACCCGTTGGCCACCGTCGTGGGCTACTTCCCGGGCCCGAACGAGCGTCAGACGACCATCCCCGATGCCGAATGCCTGTCCACCCACCAGTCGTTGACCCAGACTGCCCAACGCCTTGGGGTCGACGAGATCATCGTGGCCTTGACCGAGCGCCGCTCGGGCAGCATGCCGCTGCGCGAATTGCTGGACTGCAAGCTGTCGGGCGTGCGGGTCTTCGACATCACCACCTACTTCGAGCGCATGTTGGGCCAGATCCGCATTGATTTCGTCAATGCCGGCTGGCTGATCTTCGGTGACGGCTTCAACCAGGGCTTCTACCGCACGGCGGTCAAGCGGGTGTTCGACATCCTGTG
>JANOAQ010000102.1:0-5744 GCA_031411195.1 Burkholderiaceae bacterium
CCCATCGCGGGCAATTGCGGCACGCCGTGGCGCAGTTCCATCACCGCTTGCAGGTAGGCATTGCGCCAGGTGGCCGATTCAGCCTGGTAGCCCAGTTGCTCCAGCGCATCGGCGCCCAGGGCGCAGGCGGCAGTGGTGTGCACCTCGCCCGGCTGGCCGGCATGGGCCAGCATGGCGCAGACCTGCGCCACCCAGCGGTATTCGCCTCTTTCGAAGTCGGCACGGGCGCGCTGCAGCACGGCCTCGGCCCCGCCCAAGTACGCCACAGTCTTGCGGGCTGTTTCTGCCGGCGGCAGCGGGTCGAGGTGGGCCGGGTTGCCGTCGTACCAGCCCAGGTAGCGCTGCACGATGGCCTTCACGTTGTGGCGCACCGTGCCATAGAAGCCGTGGCAGGACCAATCGTCCTGCAGGCTCTGCGGCAGTTGCAGACGCTCGGCAATCTCACCGGCCAGCAGGCCGTGGTTCATCAGGCGCACGGTCTGGTCGTGCACGTACTTGTACAGATCACGCTGGCGCCGCAAGAAGCCGTCCACGCCCTCGCGGCCCCAAACCGGCCAGTGGTGCTGGGCGATCAGCACATCACTGCCTTCGCCATAGCGCTGCAGAGCACCGTCCAGGTAGTGGGCCCAGGCCAGCGCATCGCGCACCAGGGCGCCGCGCAAGGGCAGCAGGTTGTGGAAGTTCTGGCTGGTGATCTCGGTCATGTTCAGCACCCGCAGCCCTGGGTGGTGAATGATCAGCTCCGAAGGCGCTTCAGCGCCCGGCGTCAACTCGAACACGCACTCGATGCCGTCGATCACGTGGCGTTCGACGCGCTGCTCGATGATCACCGTGGGTGGAATCAACGACACCGTGCCAGTGGACGTGGTCTTGCCCAGGCCCGCATCCACCTGCCCGCGCACACCCTTGGGCAGCAGCGGGCCGAACTGGAACAGCGCGCGCCGCGACATGGCGTTGCCGGCCATCACGTTTTCGCCCACCGCTTCTTCCATGAAGCCGGCCGGCGCGATGACCTGCACCTTGCCGGCCTGCACATCGGCTTCGTCGACCACGCCACGCACGCCGCCGAAGTGGTCGACATGGCTGTGTGAATAGACCACCGCCACCACCGGTTTGTGCGCCTGGTCGGGCCGGTGCTGTCGGTACAGCGCCAGCGCGGCGGCGGCCACCTCGGTGGACACCAGCGGATCGATCAGAATCAAGCCGCTGTCGCCTTCGATGATGGTCATGTTGGCGATGTCCAGCCCGCGCACCTGGTACAGGCGCTCGGTCACCTTGAACAGGCCGGTGATCATGTTCACCCGCGCATGGCGCCACAGGCCGGGGTGCACGCTTTCGGGCGCTTCTTCTTCGGCCAGGAAGCCGTAGGCAGCCAGGTTCCAAACCGGCCCGCCACTGGCGCGGGTGATGGCGCCCGGTGGCAGGTCGGCCACGAAGCCGCGGCGCGCGTCCTCGTAGGATTGCTGGTCGGCCATCGGCAACCAGCGGCGCGCGGCATGCTGGCAAGCGCGGGTGGTGGCGGTGGCCGGCTGGGCACCGGCAGGGCCGAATTCACCGGTGGTGGGCTTCTTGGCGTCGCTCATTTCGGGATCTCCTGCAAGGGCTTACTGGCGTGCCATCTCGGCCTGGCCCAGCAGCTCGGGGTCGGGCCCGCCCAGCGGGCTGAGGGTGACGGTGACCTGGCGCAACTGGCCGGTGAAGGCAAAGGGTGCCTCGTAGTGCGACACCGGCGAGCCGCGGTCGTGCCCGATGTCCAGGCCCGACCAGGAGATCAGGCTGTTGAAACCATGCGGATGCTCTGCCGCGCCCGCCGCTTCGCCGTCGATCAGCAGCGTGACACGCCGATACGAAGGCAACTGCGCCGGTGGCCCCACCGGCAGTTGCACCGTCACCAGCGGGCCTTGCTGCAACAGCAGGCCCAGCACGTGGTGGCCCGCCGTCACCGGGCGATCCGAGCGCAGGATCTGGTGCACACCGCCGATGTTGAGGTCGTGCACCAGGTGGCCGCCCTGCAGGTAGAGGCTGTAGCCCGAGGTGGCATCGCCATGGGCGATCAGCACGCCCTCGTCGTGCGGGCCGTTCAAGCGCACCTGGGCATCGATGCGGTAGTGGCGGCCCCGCACGTCGGGCGCCACATCGGTGGGCAGGTGGCCCATGCCGGCGTGCATGACGAACTGGTGGCGGTCACCCTGCACGCGTTGGCCGTTTTCGGCAAAGCGGGCAGCAAAGCGGTCGTCCAGCGGCTGCACCTGGTTGCGCTCGGCCTCGCGCCACCAGGTGTCGACAAGGTCTTTCAGGCGCTCAGGGTGGGTGGCGGCCAGGTCGGTGTTCTCGGCAAAGTCTTCTGCCAGGTGGTACAGCTCCCAGACATCGGCATCGAAGGGCTGGCCGGGTGGGTGAAACGCAACCGCCTTCCAGCCGTCTTGCCACAGGCCCCGGTGTCCGAACATCTCGAAATACTGGGGCCGCTGGCGCGGTGGCGCAGCCGGGTCTTTCAGCGCGGCGGCAAAGCTCTCGCCATCCATCGGCAGGCAATCTTGCCCGTGGCGCTGGCGCAGTGCGGGCAGGCCGATCAGGTCGAGCAAGGTGGGCACCAGATCGGTGGCATGGGCAAAACCGTGGCGCATTTCGCCCCGCGCCGGCAGGCCCTGCGGCCAGCTGATCACCAAGGGGTCGCGGATGCCGCCGCCATGCGTGTTCTGCTTGTAGCGCTTGAGTGGCGTGTTGGCCGCCATCGCCCAGCCCCAGGGGAAGTTGCTGTGGGTGTCGGGGCCGCCGATGTCGTCGATGCGCGCCAACTTCTTGGGCGGCGGCTCGGGCACCTGGTTGTAGGGGCCCATGGCATTGACGAAGCCGTTGGGGCCACCCTCCTGGCTGGCGCCGTTGTCGGACATCAGCAAGACGATCGTGTTGTCGAGCTGGCCGCTGGCCTGCAAGTGCGCCACCAGCCGCGCCAGGTGCTGGTCGGCATGGTCCAGCATGGCGGCGTAGGCCGACTGCAGACGGGTCATCAATGCGCGCACCGGCTCGGGGTGGCTGTCCCAGGGCTGCACACCGGCATTGCGCGGCGGCAGGGTGGTGCCGGGCGGCACGATGCCCAGTTCGATCTGCCGCGCGAGACGTTGCTCGCGCTCGACGTCCCAGCCGTGCGCAAACTGTGCGTCGTAGCTGCGGATCAGATCGGCCGGCGCCTGGTGGGGTGCATGGCAGGCGCCCAGGGCCAGCCACAGGTGCCAGGGCTTGTGGGGTTGGTCGGCCTGGTGGTCAGCGAGGTAGCGGATGCCCTGGTCCACCAGATCGGCCGTGAGGTGGTAGCCCGATGCAAAGCTGCCGGTGGTCGGGATGGGCGTGTTGTCACGCACCAGCTCAGGTGCGTACTGGTCGGTCTCGGCATCCATGAAGCCGTAGAAGCGGTCGTAGCCCCGGCCAAGCGGCCAGCCGTCGAACGGGCCGGTAGGGCCGGTTTCGTTCAAGGGCGTCACATGCCACTTGCCCAGCAAGTAGTTCACGTAGCCGTGCGGGCGAAGGATCTCGGGCAGGGTGGCCGCCTCGGGGCGGATCTTGCCGCGGTAACCGGGGTAGCCCGAGTCGAAGTTGGCCAAGCAGCCCATGCCCACGTGGTGGTGGTTGCAGCCCGTCAGCAAGGCCGAACGGGTGGTGGAGCACATCGCCGTGGTGTGAAAGCCCGTCATGCGCAAGCCCCGTGCGGCCAGGGCGTCGATGGCGGGGGTGCGTATGCCCGAGCCGTAGCAGCCCAGGTCGGCAAAGCCCACGTCGTCGAACAGCACCACCAGCACATTGGGCTTCTGTGCTCCGGCAGGTGCCTTAGGCGGCCACCAAGGGGTGGACTCGGCGATGGTGCGGCCGATCTTGCCGGCAAAGGGTGGCGTGCTAATGGGGTGCTCCCGCTGCGATGAGACTTCCCATCCTAGGCAAGCCTGCATTCGCCAAATTCCACCTCGGTGACAATCTTGGGTCAAACCTGATGCTCGCTATCCCTCCCCTGCCCTCCGAGGCGCCCCACAGCTTTCTCGAGCGGCTTCAGGACCTGCCGCCAGAAGTGGGCGCAGCCTTGATGGCCTTGGGCGTGCGCCGGCAGTGGCGGCGCGGCCAGGTGGTGGTGCACCAGGGCGTGACCAGCGGCAGTCTGGTGGTCGTGTTGCAAGGCCGGATGGCCGCCCACCTGGCCAGCCCCGATGGCCGCGACACCTTGTTGCGCTGGCTCGAAGAAGGTGAGCTTGTCGGCCTGCCCGATGTGCTGGCTGGCCTGCCGGTGCCGGTGACCATCCAGGCCCTGGGCCCGGCCCAGACCTTGCACGTGGAGCGTCACGCTTTCATCCAGGTTCTGCGCGCCCACCCCGACGGCGCCATCGGCGTGGCCGTGCTGCTGAGCCGCCGCCTGGGCGCGCTGTTCCGCTTTCTGGAAATGAGCAGCACCCGCCCTTTGTCCGACCGGGTGGCGTTTGCCTTGCAACGACTGGCACGCTCTCATGGAGTGTTAGAAGCCGATGGCGGCCGACGCCTGAGCATCACCCAGGCCGAGCTCGCCATGGCCGCCGGCGCTTCGCGCCAGCGGGTGCACCTGGAGTTGCAGCGCCTGCAGGCCACTGGCCGCGTGCGCCTGGGCTACCGCACGGTCACCTTGCTGCCGGGTTGAAGGCGCGGCCACGCCTCAACCTGGCTACCGGTGGCGCCAAAAAACTGACGCCAACTTGACGCCGGACAAGTGGCCAGGTCAGCACAGGGTCAGTCGCTGCGCCCACACTCAAGCTCGATCTGTTTCAGACCAACGAGGAGCAAAGCATGAGCGACAACGTGGTGGCCCGCATCCGGGCCAATCCCAAATACCAGGAGCTCAAGCGCAAGCGCAGTTCCTTCGGCTGGTGGCTCACGCTGCTGATGATGGTCGTGTACTACGGCTACATCGCGCTGATTGCCTGGAACAAGCCTTTCCTCTCGCAGCCCATGGGCGCCGGTGTCACCACCATCGGTGTGCCCATCGGCATGGGCGTCATCATCTTCACCATCGTGATCACCGGCATCTATGTGCGCCGCGCCAATGACGTGTACGACCGCCTGACCCGCGAAATCCTCGAAGAGGTGGCCAAATGAGCCGCTCGCACCAACTGTTGGGCGCACTCTTCGCCCTGCTGGCCGCAAGCTCGGCCCTGGCTGCCGGCGCCGACGTCGGCCAGGCCGCCAAGCAGGCCACCAACTGGACAGCCATCGGCATGTTCGGCGCGTTCGTGGCCGGCACGCTCTACATCACCAAGTGGGCGGCATCCAAGACCAAGAGCGCGGCTGATTTCTACACCGGCGGCGGTGGCATCACCGGCTTCCAGAACGGCCTGGCGATCGCCGGCGACTACATGTCGGCCGCGTCCTTCCTGGGTATTTCTGCTGCGGTGATGGCCTCGGGCTACGACGGCCTGATCTACTCCATCGGCTTTCTCGTGGGCTGGCCCGTCATCACCTTCCTGATGGCCGAGCGCTTGCGCAACCTGGGCAAGTTCACCTTTGCCGACGTGGCCGGCTACCGCTTCAAGCAAGGCCCGATCCGCGCCTTTGCCGCCAGCGGCACGCTGGTGGTGGTGGCGTTCTACCTGATTGCTCAGATGGTGGGCGCAGGCCAGTTGATCAAGCTGCTGTTCGGTCTGGAGTACTGGATGGCAGTGGTCATCGTCGGCGCGCTGATGATGATCTATGTGCTGTTCGGCGGCATGACAGCCACCACCTGGGTGCAG
>JANOAQ010000103.1:0-8333 GCA_031411195.1 Burkholderiaceae bacterium
CCGGCCATGGCGCGGCCCAGCCGCAGGTCGCCGGCCTGGGTGGCCAGGCCCGTGACCACCGGGCTGGTGAGCGTCAGGCTCACCGCTGCACGGCCTGCCAGCGCGTCCAGCCCTTCAATCTGTCGGCGGCCCACGGTGGCCAGGGCGTCGATGCGCCCGTCCAGCACCGCCTGCTGCGCCAGCACGGTAAGGGTGCCCGACGCGCGGCCTTCGGTGTAGCCCGCTTCGAGCTGGCCTTGCGGGTTGGCGCCATAGCGGGCCAGCACGTCCTGCCAGCGGTTGCGTACCGTGGCGGCGTTGTTCTGCAGCGCGGTGTAGCGCAGGTCGGCCGTGGCCGTGTTCAGGCTGAAGCGTGCACCGTCCTCGCTGATCAGCCAGCTCGGCTTGACGGTATCGGCGGTGTAGTTGACCAGGCCGCCCGACAGGTCGATGCGCGACGCGCTGCCCGTGACGACGCTGCCGCGCGACAGCAGCAGCACCGAGCCGGCGGTGGCCAGGCGCTCGTTGACGGTGCGGGCCAGGCCCTTCAGGTAGGCGCTGGTATCGCCCAGGATGGGCACCGATTGCCGCACGTCGAAAGTGACGCGGCTGCGGTAGAGCGGGCCGTCCTTTTGCAGTGGCGCATCGCGCAGATCGCTGTTGCCCAGCAGCTCGGTGGTGACGAAATTGCGCGCCACCGACAGGGTTTCGCTCTGCGTGCCGGCCACGTCGATCAGCACGCCATCGGCGATGCTCAGGCGGGCCGTGGTGTCGGCCGGGTCGAACACCGGGGGCACGGCGCTGGCGCGGCTGGGCTCGTACTCGGGCGTTACCTCGGCGCGGGCGCGCACCTGGGCACCGGGGGCCACGATCTTCGAGCCCGCCTGCAGGTCGATGCTGCGGCCAGACAACTCGATGCGCGAGGCGGTGAAGCTGGAGTTGTCGGTGGATGTGCGCGGCGCGCCATTGGCATCCACCTCGGCTGCGGGCGCCATCAGGATGCGGCTGTCGGGGCCCAGCACCAGGTTGCCGCCCACGGTGGCGCGCTTCGTCAGCTCGCCAGTGTTGGTGGCGGCCACCTTGTTGCGGGCCAGCAAGAAGACCGAGCCGTTTTCGCTGACCCCGGTGTTGGCCGAGATCAGGCCGTTCTGGTTGACGGCCAGACCCACCAGGGTGGTATTGCCCCGGTCGGTGAGCACCTGGCCGAGGTTGCTGGCGCGGCCGGGGCCGTCCACTTCCACCAGCAGGCCGCGCAGGGCCGGGATGTCGGCATTGGCTTCGCTGGCGTACAGGCGCTCGGCGGTGGGCGTCTGCAGGTAGACCGCATTGCCGGCGGCCAGCACGGTCTGGCCGGCGGGCGTTTCGATGCGGCCGCGGTTCTCGACCGATTCGGCCAGCAGCATCACGCGCCCACCCGAGGGTGTGACGATGGCTGCACCCGAATCCACCAGCACGAAGTTGCCCGGCTGGCTGTAGGGCGCCAGCGGATCGACCAGGTTGCGCGCCTGGAAGGTGGGCGACAGCCCGAACAGGGTGGTGGTGAAGCCCGCCAGGAAGTCGTTGTCGCCCACGTCCAGGGTGGACGCGATCAGGCCGCCCACATTGACGCTGGCTCCGGCGCCGAACAGCACCCCGCTCTGGTTGATCAACAGCACCTGGCCGTTGGACGAGAGCTTGCCGAAGATCTGGCTGGGCGTGACATTGCCGTTGGCGCCGATCACCCGGTTCAGCGCGCTGCCCGTGGTGCCAGTGGCCATCTCGAAGCGCACGCTGCTGGCCGCGCCGATGTCGAAGCTCTGCCATTGGTAGATGGCGCGCTGGCTGGCCTGGTCGATGCGCAGGTCCTGGCCAGCCTGGCCATTGCCGGTTTGCTGGCGTGTTGCATTGCCCTGTACCAGCCAGCGTGGCGCGGCCACGGGCAAGGCGGCCGATTGCGGCGGCGGCAAGACCGGCTTGGGTGCGGCCACCGGCGTGGGGCCGGCGGCCATGGCCAGCGGAAACGCACCGGCCAGTGCCAGCACCAAGGGGCGAAGCGCCGGCAGGCGGCCGGAGGGGGCGGGGGCAGGGCGGCGCGTCATGGGCAGCGGGTCAGGTGCAATGGGTCAGGTGCAATGGGTCAGGAACAGCGGCTCAAAAACGCAGCGCAAATCGGGCATGCAGGCGCGGTTGCCGGGTGGGGGTGTTGGCATTGCTGCGCAGGGGCCAGGCCAGATCGACCTGCCCATCGGCGCGCTCGGCCAGGCGCAGCTTCAGGCCCAGACCGACCCCGGCCAGTGAAACGCCGCTGGGCTGGCCCACGGCCGCGTCGATGGATTCGGCGCGTGCCGCGTCCAAAAAGGCGCTGGCGCTCACCTCGGTCAGGCCCAGCTGCTTGCCCAGGCCGGTTGCACCGGCCAGGTTGGGCGCACGCAGTTCCAGTGAGGCCAACCAGGCTTGCTCGCCGTTGGCTTCGCTTTCGCGGTAGCCGCGCACCGTGTCCGCGCCGCCCAGGGCGAACTGTTCACCACTGACCAGCGGGCCGCTGGCCAACTGGCCCGCCAGGCGGGTGGCCAATTGCCAGCCGGCGGCGCCCAGCTTCCACTGCTGGCGCAGGTCGGCGCGCAGCACGGCAAAGCTGCCGTCGGCGTTGCGACGTGCGCATTCAAACTGGTCGGCGGGCAGGCCCGCGCAGTCGATCGTGCGTTGGCCCAGCGCGCGGCTGGCCAGCGTGAGCCCCAGCGTGGCCTGGCTGCTGACAGCCGCCTGCGACCAGCTGCCCGACCATTCGGCCACCACCGGCAGGTAGCGCAGCGGCGATGAGATGGTGCCCCCGCCCGCGCTGGTCTGCTGCTTCAGATTCTTGAAATCGACCCCGATGCTCAGCCCTTGGCTGAGGCCGCCCACCGCCGGCAGCGCCAGTGCACGGCGCAACCCCAGCGTATTGCCCTGGCCGATCACGCTGGCACCCAGGGGTTCGACCAGGCTGTCGGAGACCACCAGATAGCCCAGCCAGGCGCCGCCATCGTCGGCCGGCACGCTGTAGTTGAGCGACAGCACCCGGGCCTGCTGGGTGTTCTGTGGCGCAGTGGTGGCGCTGATGCTCAGGCTGTGCTCGCGCTGGAACAGGTTGTTGTAGCGCAGCGTGGCGGTGGTGCGCCAGGGCACGGTGTCCTTGGCATGGCGGTTGTTCAGCTCCAGGCTGCCCGACAGCGGCAGCTTGTCTTCCACCCGCAGCTCGGCCTCCAGCGTGCCCGGCAGGGTGCCGGCGCGCAGCACGGGTTGAACGCGGCGCTCATCGCTGCGGTTCAGGCCCTGCAGCTGGGTCTGCACCTCGTTGAAGTTGGGCACGCCGCCGGGTGCCAGCGCGGGCACCTTGTCGCGAATCCAGCCTTGCGCGTAGTGCTGCGCGCCGGTGACGCGCAGGGTTTCGACCCGCCCTTCCACCACCCGCAGGCGCACCAGGCCACCGTCCACCCGTTGCTCGGGGACATCGACCACCACGCTCAGGTAACCGGCCTTCTGGTAGGCCTGGTCCAGCGCGGCGCGCGCGGCTTCCACGCCCGCCATGCCGCGCTGCGGGCCGAGGTGGGGCAGCACGGCCGCTTCGACCGCTGCGACCGGCAGCACGCTGTTGCCTTCGATCTCGAACTCCAGCACGTCGAAGGCTGGGGCCTCGTTGGCGCTGGTCTGGGCTTGGGTCAAGCCAGCGCCCAAGGCCAGGGTCAGGACCAGGACCAGGACCAGCAGGCCCTGGCCAGGCAGACAGGCGCGGGCCCGCCTCCACCTGGCGGCTGCACTCGAGGCCATCGGGTCAGTTCGGCCGGCGTCGGCGCAAGGCGACAAGTGCGCCCAGACCCAGGCCCAGGCCCCACAAGGCCAACGAGGTGGGCTCGGGCACCACCGCGACGGCCAGCACTTCGCTCCCGAAGGGCAGACTCTGCCGCGTCACGGTGTTGTCCACGCCGCCTTGCGCTGTCTTGCGCTGCGCCAGGCGGCGCAGAAAGCCTTCGGTCATGCCCAGCACTTCGCCGGTATCGGCCCGGGGGGCTGACAGGCTGAGCACACCGGCCAAGCGGGCGAAGCTGTTGTCGAAGGTGACGCCGGCCGTGATTTCCTGGCCGGACAGAAACCTGGGCATCACGAAGCTCAGCAGGTAGCGCCCGGTATTGCCGTCTTCGGCGGTAAAGCCCCAGTAGGCGTCGCCGGCCAGGTTGTCGAACTCGTTGGTCGCCACGGCGGCCAGGGCGTCCGACCCATTGCGGCTAAGGTCATAGAACCACGCCGACGTGCCCACCTGGTTGAGGATGTTCAGCTTGAACGTGACGAGCTGGTCGCCCATCTTGGGGTAGTAGGTATTGGGGTTGGCGGCCTTGGTGTCGAAGCTGCTGCCGTTGAACGCGATGCCGGCCTCCGAGTCGGCATTGCCGGTGGGGTTTGGGTCGAGGTGGCCTGGCCTCAGGTTCAAGTTTCCGGGCATCGTCTGGATAGGGGTGCGCAGCGTTGCGAACACACTGTTAGTGATGCCGCGAATCGCTTCTTCCTCACCTTGTTTGACCGTCAGCAGGAAGCGCTGGGCGCCCGGCACCGTGTTGCTGCCGACCGAATCGGCGCCGATCACCATCCATTGGGATGTGGCCACGCTGCTGGCGGTCTGGGAGAACTGTGCCCAGGCGCTGTCCCTGGTGCCGGTGATGATCCAGAAGGCGTAGTCGCGGGTGGCGTCACTGGCCTTCTGGAAGGTGGCGGATGCGTTGTTGCCTGCCGTTGAGAAGTTGGTCAGACCGCCCTGGTCGGCATTGACCGCCAGCATCGTCGCCACGGTGATGCCCAGGTCGAGCGTGTAGGACACCTCGTTGATCGGGTCCCAGACCGAGAACCACAGTTCGGACTGGGTGCCGTCGGTGCTGCCGCCAGGCGTGAGGGTGCTCAGATTGGGACGGCGCAGCGATGCATGGGCCGGGCGTGGTGCCAGGGCGGCGAGCAGCACCCCGACCAGGGCGGCGGACACCAGAATTCGAGGAAGTTGTCGCATGGCGCAGTCCAGGGGTGTGTGGTGTGCAAAGCGTGCACATCCACCGGGGTACGGGCCGCCTGGGCAGCCCGGTCTTGAACAAGCAGAAGGCCCGGCAGTTGCCGGGCCGTCGGGTGCCCTGTCGGAAGGCGCCCTGCCATGGGCCAGGGCGCTTGATCCGAAAGGCGAGCCTTCCTTACTTCACCACGCTCAGCGGCGTGCAGTTGTTGCCGTCGGTGCGGCTGACACGCGAGACGAACGTCGAGTCAGCGGTGGCAGGCGAGGCGAAGCCGAACACGCCCTTGCCCGGCAGCGCAGCCACGCCGTTCTGGGTGGCGGTGGCAATGCGGGCCAGGTTGGCAGGGCGGCCAACGGCCAGGGCGAAGCCTTCAATGAAGCCGGCGGTGGCCTGGTTCAGGGCCGTCTGGGTCGGGTTGCCCGGCACGGTGGCCTTCAGTGCGGCGACGCGCGACTTCAGGTACTGGGCGGTCGATTCGACACCGTAGGTGTACTTGCCGTCCTTCATGTTGTCACGGCTGGGCACCATGCCGTCCAGCGCAACAAACTTCCAGGCGGCGGTTTCAGCGTTTTCGCGCGAGACGTGGCCGATGGCGTAGGCGTTCTGGGTGTTGGCATTGGTCAGGCACGAGCGCACGTTGCCGGTGCTGGGACCTTCGTACACATGCAACGAACCGCCGGTGAACGGGCCGTTGATGTTGTTGACGCCGGTGTCCGAAGCGTCATTGCGCACCGGCGCATTGATGGCGGTGCCCGAGCAGGGGAAGTTGCTGAACTGCAGGTTGGCGGCTGCCTGGGTGCCAGAACCCGGAACTCGGCGGCAGACGTTCACTTGCGAGTCGGGGGTGGCCACGCCCAGAGCGTGCCAGCCCTTGCCGTTGGCGGGATCGGCCAGTTCGCCGCGGAACAGCGAGCCTGCCACGTTGGTCGAGATCGAGGGCACGCCACTGGTGCCTTGGGCGGTTTGCAGGGCGGTGAACAGCTTGTTGCTGACGGCCACGGCGAACACGGTCTGGAAAGTCGGAACGATGGTCAGACCGGCCAGATCGGTGGTGCTCAGGCCACCACCGTAGTCGGCGAACAGGTCGTCGGGCACGTTGACGCCGGTGAAGAAGGCTGGCTCGACGTCGGAGAAGCCGATGTCCGGAGCGCGCACGGTCTCGACCTGGGTGCAGGTGAATGAGTAAACGGCCGTACCGGCGTTGTAGCTGGCCACGGCGCCGGTGGAGGTGCACGAGCCGGAGCTGATCACCAGGTCGTTCGACGGCAGAGCCAGGGCGACCTGGAACACGCCGGTGGACGAGCCGCCCGAGTCGCGCTTCCACAGGGCGATGTTCTTGCCGCCCAGGCCCTTGTTCTTCAGGTCGGTGTCGAGGTCGGCTTCGGCCTTCAGCGTGCAGCTGAGGACGCGGTTCGAGTCGCCGTTGGCGGCGTCACCGGCAAACGGGCCAGCGCCTGACTTGCTGCCGTAGATATCGAGGCCGCCGGCGCAGTTCTGGACGAAGATGCCGGCCAGCACATTGGTCACGGCCGTGGCGCCCGAGGCGTACACCTTGACGGTGCTGGCGGCGTTGGTGGTGGTGATGTTGAGGGCAGAGGCCTGGCTGCCGATCAGGGCGGCGGCGACGGCGAAGGCGATTTGATGCAGTTTCATGAAAACTCCAGACAAAGGTGGTCCCGCACGGCCGCTTCAGGCGGCCGCGTTTGGGCGGAAGAACGTGGAGGAAAGGCGGGCGATCAGGCGCGGCGGCGCGCGATCAGCAGACCCAGGGAACCCAGGCCGGCCAGCATCAGGGCGTAGGTGCCGGCTTCAGGCACGGCAGAGACGCTGTACTTCAGGCTGAAATCGCCCGGCGTGGCTTGAACGATCTGGAACAGGCCCGGGTTGACCGAGTTGTTGAACTGGTCCATCACGGTGGCGCTGCCGTTGTTCTTGCCGAAGTAGTAGAACTGCGCGGCGTCGGTCAGGGCGTTGTCCGAGGTGAAGCTGAAGAAGCCACCACCGTTGTTGCGGACGAAGGTGGTCTTGCCCATGGCATACAGGCCGTTGCCGGTGCTGCCAAAGACCGAACCGTTGGCGGCGATGCTGCTGTTCTTGTTGTCGGCATCACCCTTGGCGACGATCGAGCCGGTGATGGTGTTGCCGATCGAGGTCACGGCGCTGCCGAAGCCGAGATCGGACAGGGGCGTGGGGGTCTGGCCGGCGGTGACGGTGGTCACCAGGCTCTTGGCGTTGATGGTGGTGTTCGAGCCAAAGTTGTCGCCCGTGGTGATGAACCAGCGCCAGTTGGCAACGGTGGAGCCTTGCAGGAAGCTGATGAACTCGCCGCCGGCTTCATTGATCGCGAAGGTGCGGTCGTAGGCGGTGAACACCGGGCCGGCGGCAACAGCCACGCCGTCAGCGGCCGTGCCGACGGGACGAACCAGGTCGGCGGCGGTGCGGAAGTCCTTGAGGCCCACGCCGAGGTCCAGGGTGTACGACACCTGGGCGGCCGAGTCGAAGAGGGTGAGGAACAGTTCGCCGTTGCCGGGCGAGATGGTGGGCGAAGCGAGGGCCGCAAAGGCGTTGGCGCTGGCAAACAGGGCCGCCGCCAGGATGGGCTTGACGATGAATTTCATGGGTATCTGCTCCGGAAGTGAAAAGGTCAGTGCTGTGGTGTTGACGTTGGGTGCACGCCCACCGCTGAGGAGACAGGCGGGTTTGAGTGCCTGAGCCAACGTTGCGCAGCGCCGGCGGTCGGGGATGTCTGGGCGTCTTGCACCACTCTCCCTGCCACTAGCCTTTGCACTGCGCTCAGTGTCTTCACCCACCGTGACGCTGCCAATACATATTGGCAACACGGCATGGTCCGGTCGGCTCATGCATGAGCCGTTCGGCTCCCGCTCAATTTAGGGGTTTGGCGCCTCAGTTGCTTACCGAATAGGTTTGTGACAAGCCTGCCTGGTTGATCAGCACCGAGTAGCCGCCACCCACCACCGTGACGACCGCACGCGCACCATCGGCGCCCAGCACACTGACGCTGCCGGCGTCGGCACGCCCTGGCACTGTCAGATAGTGCCAGCCGGTGTAGCTGAAGTCGGCATAGCCCGAGCCGGCGGCCGAAGGCAGCGCCGAGCGCAAACTGCCGCGTGTGACGGTGATGGCGCCGTTCAGGTTGCTGACCACCGGGGTGTCGAGAAAGCGCCGGCCGGGCAGGTCGAGCGAAAAGACCGGGGCACCACCTTGTGTGCCGACCGTGATGACGGCGTCCAGCGCAGGGAAGGCCGCGCTGTCGACGGGCTTCCACTCGAAGCCGGTGTAGGTGAACTTGAGCACCTGATCGGCGCCGACGCGCTGCACCACTTC
>JANOAQ010000104.1:0-1678 GCA_031411195.1 Burkholderiaceae bacterium
CGTCAACGAGCCGGCCATCAAGGCCATCCTGCGCGCCGTGGGCAACGACATCGCGGTGCAACTGGGCGGGGGCATCCGCGATCTGGACACCATCGAGCGCTACCTGGATGACGGCATCAGCACCATCATCATCGGCACGGCAGCGGTCAAGAGCCCAGGTTTCCTGAAGGACGCCTGCAGTGCCTTTGGTGGCCACATCATCGTGGGCCTGGACGCCAAGGACGGCAAGGTGGCCACCGACGGCTGGAGCAAGCTCACCGGCCACGAGGTGATCGACCTGGCCAAGAAGTTCGAAGACTACGGTGTCGAGGGCGTGATCTACACCGACATCGGCCGCGACGGCATGCTCACCGGAATCAACATCGAAGCCACCGTCAAGCTGGCCCAGGCGCTGACCATCCCGGTCATCGCGTCGGGCGGCTTGTCAGACCTGGCTGACATCGAGCGGCTGTGCGCGGTCGAGTTCGAAGGCATCAGCGGCGTGATCTGCGGCCGGTCGATCTACACCGGCGCGCTCGACTTTGCAGCCGCCCAGCGCCGCGCCGACGAACTGGCGGGCTGAGCGGCTGAACATCCCCGCCGCGACCATTCAACGATTACGGCGGGCGTGGATCAAGCCTGCTGGCGCCGCTTGGCAGCCCAGCCGATGGCACCCAGGCCCAGCAGCATCAGGGCATAGGTCTCAGGCTCAGGCACCGGCATCAAGAATCCGCGAATCTCACCGCCAGAGTACTGCCCTGCACTGTGGATGTTGACGTACGCCTTGCCAGCCTGGGCGCCTGCAAGCAGCGTATTGAACGCGGTCGACGTCAAGGTGAAATCCTTGATGTAGGTGCCGGACTTGGCGGCCGGGAAGGCCGTGAAGCCCAGCGCAACGCCAATGCTGCCGGTGAAGGCCGAGGCCGTGCAGCAATGGATGTGCCCGGCGCTGGCGTTGTTGACCAGATTGGCGAAGGTTTCGTTCACGCTGACCTTCAACAAAGCGGTGTCAAACACCACCGAGGCAGTGCCCGAACCGGTCGAGGTGGGGTCCGGCTCGCCCAGATTGGTCAAGGTTGCCGAGAACGCAAACGTCAGGGCGCTCGCAGGCAAGCAAAAAGACAGCGACAAGGCCGCGGCTGAAAGCAGATAGGGAACTCGCATGGTGCAGGACTCCGATGGAAAGCAGGCCGAAGGACAACCCTTCGAGCCAGCTTACGCACAGAACCCGGGAATGCATCCGTGCCGGGGCTCTTGACCTAGGGACAGGGATAATCCCAGAACCCTCGCTGAAGTCACCGCACATGCTCGCCAAACGCATCATTCCTTGCCTCGACGTCACGGGCGGCCGTGTCGTCAAGGGCGTCAACTTTGTTGAACTGCGTGACGCCGGTGACCCGGTGGAAATCGCCGCGCGCTACAACGAGCAGGGCGCCGATGAACTGACCTTCCTCGACATCACCGCCACCAGCGACGGGCGCGACCTGATCCTGCACATCATCGAGGCGGTGGCTTCGCAGGTGTTCATTCCCCTCACCGTGGGCGGCGGTGTGCGCACCGTGGCCGATGTGCGGCGCTTGCTCAATGCCGGGGCCGACAAGGTCAGCTTCAACTCGGCCGCCATCGCCAACCCGCCGGTGATCCGCGAGGCGTCGGACAAGTACGGCGCCCAGTGCATCGTCGTGGCCATCGATGCCAA
>JANOAQ010000105.1:0-4298 GCA_031411195.1 Burkholderiaceae bacterium
TCTGGTGGCCGTGCTGCAGGCCCAGGGCATTGCCGCCCTGGCCCTGCATGGTGATCTTGAACAACGCGACCGCGACCAGGTGCTGATCCAGTTTGCCAACCGCAGCTGTCCGGTGCTGGTGGCCACCGACGTGGCCGCGCGCGGCCTGGACATAGTGGGCCTGGAGGCCGGGATCAACGTGGACGTGACGCCCGACGCCGAGCAGCATGTGCACCGCGTGGGCCGCACTGGCCGGGCCGACGCCGAAGGCTGGGCCTTCAGCCTGGCCAGCCTGGACGAGATGGGCCGCGTGGGCCGTATCGAGCAGCTGCAGGGCCGCGAGTTCGATTGGCAGCCGTTGGCCGAGCTCAAGCCCACCGGCAGCGGCCCGCTGGTGGCGCCGATGGTGACGCTGCAGATCCTGGGCGGCCGCAAGGAAAAAATCCGCCCCGGCGATGTGCTGGGCGCGCTGACGGGCGACGGCGGCCTGCCCGGCACGCTGATCGGCAAGATCAATGTGAACGAGTTTTCGACCTACGTGGCGGTGGCCCGCGAGATCGCCGACAAGGCGCTCAAGGCATTGAACGACGGCAAGGTCAAGGGCAAGAAGGTGAAGGCCCGGCCGGTGGAGAACTGAGCCACAGCCGAGCCCTGACCCGGCGAAGCGCCGGGTCAGGCAAACCGTCCTTGCAGAAACCAGCCCGGCCCGGCTGCATCGTCGGGCAGGCGGTTGCGGTAGACCCACACCAGCGCGCCGCTGGCGGCCTGGGCGATGAAGTAATCGCGCAGGGCCAGGCCATCGGCATCCCACCAGCCGGTTTCAAGCCGCTCAGGCCCGGCCAGCAGGTGCAGGGGCTGGCCGTCCAGGCAGGGCTGGCGCGCACGTTCATCCAAGGGCTGCGGCTGTGGCAGCAGCCACAGTGGCTGCGCTCCCAGGCTGTGGGTGCCCAGGGCGATGGCAGCGGCATCGGTGGTGGCCGCGCCCAGGCAGGCCGGGTCGGCGCTGCGCCAGCAGGTGCTGCGCTCGGGGCGGTGGTCGGCCACCGGGGCCAGGCACTGCACCTGGCCAGCCCCCAGGCGGGCCTGCAGGCGCTCGACCAGGCGCGCCAGGCCCTCTTGCTGGCTGGCCTGGCTGGCAAACAGCTCGCCATCGGGCGGCTTGGTGGCCACGAGGTGCTCGCAGCGCAGGCTGAGCTCCAGCACCGGCGCGGGCAGCGGCAGGCGGCCCAGGCGCTCCGTCAGCAGAACCAGCAGGTGACCGGCCTCGGCCGCCGGCCGGGCCGGGGCGATCAGCAGCGGGGTGTGGGTGGGTGTGCTGCTGTCGCTGCGGTGGCGCGGCCCGTGGTGCATCACCAGGGTGAAGCGGGCGATGCTGGACTGGCTGGCCTGGGCCCAGGCCAGCAGCCGGGCCAGCAGCACGCGGGCACCGGCCAGCACCTGGTCGGTGGTGTCGGCGCGGAACATCAGCTCCAGCCGGGTGGCAAAGCGCGGCGGCAGGGTGAGCCAGGCATGGGCCTCGGGGGCATGGCCTCGGGCGCGGTCGATGCGTGGCAGCAGGTCGGCCCCGAAGCGCCGCGCCAGCCCATCGCGCGGCAGGCGGCGCACATCGGCCAGGGTGTGCAGGCCCATGCCGGCCAGGGCGTCGTCCTGCGCAGCACCGACACCCAGCAGCGGCAGCGGCACGGCATCGAGCAAGGCCTGCAGGGCTTCGCGGTTGGTGCTGTGCAGGCCCAGGGCCAGGCCATCGCGCCAGCCGGCCAGCAACGCGGCGCCCAGCGCGGTGGGTGCGGTGGCGATCTGCACCCGGTGGCCCAGTGGCGCCAGGCCCTCTTGCAGCCGGGCCAGCAAGGCCGGCAGGCCGCCGAAGTAGCGCAAGCAGGACTGCACTTCGAGCCGCACGCCCACCTGGGCCGGCGTGGGCGCAGGGGCGATGACCGGGCCGGTTTTGCCATCGGCCACCACAGCCGCCCGCCGGCTGCCGGGCACCGCTGGCGGCGCCCAGGTGACCGAGGGGCTGAAGCCCAGCGCCACATGCGCCACGGCGCGCAGCGCGCGGGCGTCACGCTGGGCATCGGCCGCGCCCAGCAGCAGATCGGGCACCAGCGCCAGCGCGGTGGCCCGCCGCATGCCCGGGCGCACACCCAAGGCCAACGCGGCGGCATCGGCCTGTACCACCTGGTGCTCGTGCAGCAGCGCACCGGGCCGGTGGGCATCGGCCGCAGTGCGCGTGGCCGCCCAGGATTCGAGCGACAGCGCCGGCAGGTGCAGGGCCACCCACAGCATGGTCGTCAGAGGGGGGAAAGATCAGTCGGCCGACGAATCGGTCGGCCCGGGCACCACCGGCACCACCACCGGCACCACCAACGGACCGGCGCCGCGCCGCGTCGGCAGGGCTGTCTGGCCCCCGGCGCGCACCAGGCGCTGCACCTCCGCCCGGGCCTGCAGGTGGGGTGCCAGCACCGGCGGCAAGGCCAGCCGCAGCGGCTGGGCCAGGGCGGGCCCGCGGCGCTTGAGGATGCGCAGCGACAGCCCGTCCACCCCCGCCGGCTGCAGCAGCAGGCGCAGTGGCGCGGCGCTGGGCCGGCTGCGCGCCAGCGCATCGCGGAAGATGAACACCGGCCCGGCATGCGCCTGCGCGGCCAGTTGCAGCCGCCGAAGTGCATCGGCCCGCAGGTTGACCGGCAGCCAGGCCAGCACCGCGCCCACGTGGCCGCTCTTGAGCGATTGCTCCAGCGCCCACAGCACATCGGCCCCTGGCAGCAGGGGCGCCAGGCGGTTGGCGCCACGCGGCACGCCGGGGGCGGACTCGGGCCGCCAGGCACCGCAGACCGGGCCGGCACCGGCACCGAGGCCTGTACCCACCCCCTGCAAGGGAACCGCCCCACCCCGCCCCTGGCCGGCACGGGCCTGCACCACCAGCCAGTGCCGGCTGTCCAGCCCGCACTGGGCCAGGGCCCAGGCGCTGAGCGCGGCGGGGGGATCGAACAGCATCACGCAGCGCCCGCCACCATCGGCCACGGCGGCGCGGCGCTGCTGGCCAGGGGCATCGCCCGACGCACCGATGGCCGCCAGCGCAGGCGCCAGCAGGCGCAACTCACCGATGCCGGGCTGGGCCAGCAGCAGTTCGGTCAACACGCCTTGCGGCCAGCCACCGCCGGGCAACTGCGCATCCAGGGCGTCAAAACCCGTGGGGCAGACACGCGGCGGGCCACCGCCCAGTTGTGCGGCCCGCCAGACGGCAGGGTGCAGGGCCAGGTCGAGCGCCAGTGGCACCCAGGCGGGCGGGTCGTCGGCGGCATCGGCCGCGTCGGGCTCATCGGCGGCATCACCGGGCTCGACCGACGCACCCTCGACCAGCACATCGCCGCCTGCACCGGCCGCCACGCACGACCCCAGCCCCGGCCCGGATGGCGCTGCCGCATCGGGCGGCGCGGGCCGCACCGGCACCTCACCCGGCAGATCGTCGGGCCAGTCGAAGAGGGGCAGCGACAGGTTCACATGGTAACTGTATATTTATACAGCTTTGTCGGCAAGCCTCGGGCAAACAACCTCACCCCCCGGTTTGTGCAGGATCACCGGCCCCCGCGCCTGTCGGCATGCCACCACACCCGGCGCACCGCAACCCCACCGGGCCGGATAATCGCGGCTGGCCTGCAGCGCCCCAACCCCTGCCGCATGCGCCCAACCGCCCCCATGCCCAGCCTGCTGCAGCGCTTTGCCCGCATCACCCCCTACTTCCGCCAGAGCCGCCTGGGCGTGCTGGTGGCGTTCGTGGCATCGCTGATCGGCGCGCTCACCGAGCCGCTGATTCCCGAGCTGATGAAGCCCCTGCTCGATCAGGGTTTCACCGCCGGCAAGCTGCCGCTGTGGGCGGTGCCGGTGGCCATCGTGGGCATCTTTGCCTTGCGTGGCGCAGCCGGCTTCGTGGCGCAATACGCCCTGTCATGGGCCGCCCACCGGGGCGTGCAAGACCTGCGTGAGGCGCTGTTTCACCGCATCCTCACCGCCCAGCCGGCGATGTTCACGCAGCAGTCGGCCAGCAGCCTGACCAACACCCTGGTCTACGAGGTGCAGAACGGTGCGCTGCAACTGGTCAACTCCATCCTCACGCTGCTGAAGGATTCGCTCACCCTGCTGGCACTGCTGGCCTACCTGTTCTGGCTGAACTGGAAGCTCACACTCTTCGTGGGCGTGCTGTTCCCCGCCGTGGCCTGGCTGATGCGCAGCGTGGGCAAGCGCCTGCACCGCCTCTCACGCGAGGGGCAGGACGCCACCGACGCCCTGGCCTATGTGGTGGAAGAAAACGTGCTGGCCTGGCG
>JANOAQ010000106.1:0-1998 GCA_031411195.1 Burkholderiaceae bacterium
GCTGCTGCGCTGGGGGAGCTGGTGTGCATGACGACCAAGGCTGCGCTTGCGGGTCGCGTCCGTCTGTACGGTCTCGCACACGTCGTCAGCGAACGACAACGCACAGACGGCGGATCGCGATCGGGCGCATCTTGCGCTGACCACGGCCAGGACTCGCACGACGCGCCGGACATGTCTGCGCTGTGGACGATTCTGGACACGACACCTGAAGGACGCGGCACCGACTGGTACCCGAAGTTGGACGACCAATGATGCCAACCATCATCGCAGTCCTGCGCTACCGAGACGCGCCTGCGCAGTCACACAAACTGAAAGGACCGACCATGACCAAGAACACGATCTGCCTTTGGTACGACACAGACGCCGAGGCTGCGGCGCACTTCTACGCCGCAACCTTTCCGGACAGCGCTGTCTCAGCTGTTCACCGCGCACCCAGCGACTATCCGGGCGGCAAGAAAGGCGGTGTGCTGACAGTGGAGTTCACCGTTGCCGGCGTTGCCTGCCTGGGCCTCAATGGCGGCAAGACGTTCAAGCACAGTGAAGCGTTTTCTTTCCAGATCGCGACCGAAGATCAGCAAGAAACCGACCGCTACTGGAATGCCATCGTCGGCAACGGTGGGCAGGAAAGCCAGTGCGGCTGGTGCAGGGACCGATGGGGCATTTCCTGGCAGATCACGCCGCGTGTGTTGACCGAGGCGCTCGCCGCCGGCGGCGATGAAGCGCGGCGCGCTTTCGAAGCGATGATGGTCATGAAGAAGATCGACGTGGCTGCGATCAGCGCAGCGCGTAACGCGTCGTGAACAGCTTGTCTACTTTGTTTCGCGCGTCGGCGCCTTTTCTGGCTTGGCAGTAAGTAGACGGAAGTGAACATGACGATCACTGGCAGCTGCCACTGCGGCAAAACTGCATTTCGCATCGAGGGTGAAATTCCGGCGCAATTGACGCGCTGCACCTGTTCGTTCTGCTCCAAGCGCGGCGTGCTGTGGGCTTACTACCAGCCTGCGCAGTTTCAGCTGACCAACCCGGCCACCGAAGATGCGACCTACCGCTGGAACACCAAACTGGTGGCCCATCACTTCTGCCCCGTGTGTGGCTGCGGCACGTTCACCGACAGCCCGGCCTTCGAGCCCGATGGAAGCTGGGACAAGAGCACGCGCCGCATCGGCGTGAATGCGCGTTTGTTCGACGATTTTTTGGCTGCGGACGCACCTGTCGTGGTGATCGACGGCAAGAACCTCTGGTAGTCGGGCTGCGTCATGGTTGCACTTGACTCGCCGAGCGCCCCTGTTTGCGCGGTCATCCACCCAGACCCCTACCCGTATTTCGCGGCGCTTCGAAACGCTCGGGCCTGCACTGGTTTGCAGACCGCAAACTGGACAGGCTGCTGCCGAACACTATTTGTTGGATTCAAAAGTCCACTTATCGTGGGCTGGCTCACTCCACTGTCACGCTCTTGGCCAGGTTGCGGGGCTTGTCCACATCGGTGCCGCGTGCGCAGGCGGTGTGGTAGGCCAGCAGCTGCAAGGGCACCACGTGCAGGATGGGTGACAGCGCGCCGTAGTGCTCGGGCATGCGGATCACCTGCACGCCGGGCTCGCTGGTGATGTGGGTGTCGGCGTCGGCAAACACATACAGCTCGCCGCCTCGGGCGCGCACCTCCTGCAGGTTGCTCTTGAGCTTTTCCAGCAAGGTGTCGTTCGGCGCGATGGTCACCACCGGCATGGCACTGGTCACCAGCGCCAGCGGGCCGTGCTTCAGTTCCCCCGCCGGGTAGGCCTCGGCGTGAATGTAGCTGATCTCCTTGAGCTTGAGCGCACCTTCCAGCGCGATGGGGTAGTGCATGCCCCGACCGAGGAAGAGTGCGTTTTCCTTGCGCGCAAATTCTGCCGCCCAGGCGATCACCTGCGGCTCGAGTGCCAGCACCGCAGCCACCGCCGCCGGCAGGTGGCGCAGGGCCTTGATGTGCTCGGCCTCTTGGGCGTCGCTCAGGCGGCCACG
>JANOAQ010000107.1:0-14707 GCA_031411195.1 Burkholderiaceae bacterium
CGCAGGGCTTCATCGCGGTTGCCCAGGCGGAACTCGACCCAACCCATGCTGTCAGTGATGAAGGGGTCGCCAGGCGACAACTCGAGCGCGCGCTTGATCAGATCGCGGGCCTCGGGCAGGCGCACACCGCGATCGGCCAGCGAATAGCCCAGCGCGTTGTGCGCGTGTGGGTGATCGGGTTTGAGCGCGATCACCCGGCGCAGCAGACGCTCCATCTCGGGCAGGCGGTCCAGCTTTTCCTCGACCATGGCCTGCTCGTAGATCAGGTCGGTGTCATCGCTGAAGCGCACGTTGGCGGCGGTCAGCACCTCGGCGGCCTCTTTCCAGCGCTTGATGTCGCGCAACACCTGGGCCTCGGCCAGCAGCTTGGCGCGGGCGTCGTCGCCGGTTCGCTCGGGCACCGCCTGGATCAGGGCCCGGGCCTCCTTGACCTTGCCCTGGCGCGCCAACAATGCGGCGCGGCGCACCTGCACGTCCAGCAGGCGTTGCGGGTTGTCCACCTTGGCCAGCCAGGTTTCGGCGGCCTTGAGATCGCCGCGCTGCTCGGCTGCTTGCGCCATCAGCAGCCATGCAGCGGTCAGGTCCTTGGGCTCGCCGGCGCCGCCAGGTGCGTCGTCATCGTCTTCGGCATCGCTGGCCACACGGCCGGCACCGGCCGCATTGGCCGCATTGGCTGCGGCCAGCTGGGCAGCCGGTGGCGCGCCCGCCAGATCGATGAAGCGCTGGAGGGCGACCTCGGCTTCGCGAGGCTGCTTCAATTCCAGCCGCAGTGCGCCCAGCGTGAGCCAAGGGTCCGGCAGTTGAGGTTGCTCGGCGGTCAGGCGCTCCAGTTGGCGGCTGGCATCGGCATATCGCTGCGATTGGGTGAGCATGCGCACGTAGGCCAGGCGCACGGCGGGTTCGGAGTCCAGGCGCTGCAGGTAGTTGTTGACCAGCGCCTCGGCTTCGGGTGTGGCGGGCAGCAGATCGAGCGCAAGCAGCGCCGGGCCGGGTGCCGCCGGGTCGGCGCCCTGGGCTGCGCGGGCCAGACCCAGGGCCTGAACCGGCAACTGCGCCGACAGGTGGATGCGACCCAGTGCCACGCGGGCAGCCGTGCGGGTGTCGGGCTGGTCCAGATAGGGTGCCAGCAGCTTGCCACCCAGGGCCAGCGCGCGTTGTTGATCGGGTACCCGCTGCAGCACGCGCGGCAGACCGGCGATCAGGCCGGGCCGCTCGGCGGCGGGCGTGGCCTTGAGCCAGGCGGTCAGGGGTTCCGCGGTTTCGTCCACCTTGTTCAGCGCCAGCAGGATCTGGGTGAGGTATCGCAACGGCGCCACCTGTCCGGGCCGGGCCTTGCGCCAGGCCTGTGCCGCGCCCAAAGCTTGCTCGCCGGCGCGTGCCTGCAGGGCAATCTCGACCGCGCGCTGGAAGAGCGTGTCGTCCGATTGGCGGCGCGCGGCGTCCAGGATCACTTCGAAGGCGTTGCCGGCGCGGCCAGCTTTCAGTTCCAGTTCGCCGATCAGCAACTGGTAGAACAGCAGCGCGTCGAGTGTGGAGTTGGCCGGTGGTGGGGCGACGGCCTCGGCGGGCGCTGGCCCGGCGGTGGCGGGTGCTGGGGCGGGGGACGGCGCGGGCTGGGCGCAGGCCAGGCCCCAGGCCAGGCCCACCGCCAGGGTGACCACCTTCAGCAAGGGCGGCCGGGGGCCGGTGGGGCGGTCAACGTGGCCGGTCATGAAGACTCCTGAAAACAGATCTGATTCTAGGGCGCGACCATAATTCCCCATGCCTGAACTGCCCGAGGTGGAAGTCACACGAACCAGCCTGGCCGATCGCCTGCTGGATGCCCGGGTTCGGGCGTGCACGATGGGCAAGCCCCTGCGCTGGCCCCTGGGCGTACCCCCCACGCAATTGGTGGGCCGGCGTGTAGGGCTGTTGCAGCGCCGGGGTAAATATTTGTGGATGCCGCTGTTCGACACGGCCACGTCCACGGCCACGGACACGGCCACGGCACCCGACCCCGCCGCCCAGGGCGGCGTGCTGATGCACCTGGGCATGTCGGGATCATTGAACCTGGCCGACGCCCCCGGGCCGGCCGGTGCGCACGACCACTTTGAACTGCAGACCAGCGCCGGCACCCTGCGGCTGACCGATCCGAGGCGCTTCGGCGCCGTGGTGTGGTCCGACAGCCTGGCCCACGATCCGGCGGCGCGCCTGCTGGCGCGGCTGGGCGCCGAACCGTTTGATCCTGCATTCACGCCGCAGCACTTTCATGCAGCCCTGCACGCCAGGCGCACCCCCATCAAGGCGGCGCTGCTGGCCGGGGACATCGTGGTGGGCGCGGGCAACATCTATGTCAGCGAAGCATTGCACCTGGCCGCCATCGATCCGCGCACCCGCAGCGACCACATCAGCCGACCGCGGGCCGAACGGTTGCTGGCAGCGGTGCGCAGCGTGCTGGCCCAGGCCATCGCGCTGGGCGGCTCCACCTTGCGTGATTTCAAGGACGCCCACGGCATGAGCGGTGCCTTTCAAAACGCTGCGCAGGTGTATGGCCGCGAAGGTGGCGTCTGTGCGCGGTGCGGCGGCACGGTGCGGCGCATCGTGCAGGGCCAGCGCGCCACCTTCTTCTGCGCTGGCTGCCAACGGCGTTGAACGTGTCACGCCCAGGGGTGTGGCCAGGGCAAATGCTTTGTCAGCAAGTGTTGCAGGTCGACGGCGCCGGCCGACGCCGCGCTAGGATGCGCCGCCACCCCCGTTTCCGCCATGTCCAGCGCCCTACTTGACCCCCTCGATTCACTGGCCGAATGGCGCCAGGCCCTGGATCTGGGCGTCGAGCGGCTCGTGATCTGGGCGCGTCGGCACGAGTTGCTGGACCCGCCCTCCGAAGCCATGGTGGCCACCTTGCGCCAGCGCCTGTCGTCCGACAAGCTGGTGCTGGCCTTTGTGGCCGAGTTTTCACGCGGCAAGTCCGAGCTGATCAACGCACTGTTCTTTGCCGACACCGGTCAGCGTGTGCTGCCGGCCACTCCCGGGCGCACCACCATGTGCCCGGTTGAACTGGCCTGGGACGCCCGCCGGGCACCGTCGTTGTCCTTGTTGCCCATCGCCACCCGCCGCGATGGCCAGCCGGTGATGGCGCTGCGCGAGCAGTCCGCCCTTTGGCACAGTGTGCCGCTGCCCTTGGCTGACGGCGCTGCGCTGGCCAATGCGCTGCGGCCGGTGATGCAGACACAGCGGGTGTCGCTGGACGAAGCCCGCGCCCTGGGCTTCTGGAGCGATGAGCACCCCGAGGACAACCCGCCTTGCGATGCCCAGGACCAGGTGGAAATTCCGGCCTGGCGCCATGCGCTGATCAACTATCCCCACCCCTTGCTCAAGCGTGGGCTGGTGGTGCTGGACACCCCTGGGCTCAACGCCATCGGCGCCGAACCGGAATTGACCCTGGCGCTGCTGCCCAGTGCGCATGCGGCGCTGTTTCTGCTGGCCGCCGACACGGGGGTGAGCCGAAGTGATCTTTCTGTCTGGCGCGACCACCTGGGTGATCGAGGCATCGAACGGTTTGTGGTGCTCAACAAGATCGACACCTTGGCCGACCCCTTGCTCGACAGCGCCCAAGTGGCTGAGCAGGTGCGCCGGCAATGTGATCAAGCCGCCCGCACGCTGGGCGTGCCGGCCACCCGGGTGTATGCCTTGTCGGCACGCCAGGCGCTGGCCGCTCGTCTGCAGGGTGACCCAGGGGGTTTGGCCAGCAGTGGCCTGCCGGCGCTGGAAGATGCGCTGGTTCACCAGCTCTTGCCGCAACGCAGCCTGGTGCTGGGTCGCTTGGTTGACGACGCTGCACTTGCCCTGGCGCAGGTGGCCCGGTCGCGTTTGCAGGACCAGCAGCGCCAGCTGGCCGATCAACTGGCTGAGTTGCAGGGCCTGCGTGGCAAGAGCGCGGGTCGGTTGCAACTGGTGGCCCAGCGTCTGGCCGCAGAAAGCGCTGATTTCGAGCGCTGCGCGCCCCGCCTGGCGGCCTTGCGCCTGGTGCTCAATCGGCAGATCGAAACCGTGTTGCAGTCATTGGCCACCGAGGGCGTGCGGCAGGCTGTGCAGCAATGGCGCGAAGCAGCGCAGGCGGGCGTGTTGATGCGCGGCGCCACCCGGGCCTTTGGCGAGTTGGGCCGGCAGCTGGACCAGCAGCTGGCGCGCGCCGTTGTAGGCCTGGAGGAGCTTGAAGCGATGTTGCGCGCCAATCTGCAGCCGCTGAACGCCGACTTCGCCTTTGCACTGACGCTGCCTGCTCGACCCCAATTGGCCGACTTCGAGCGTGAGCTTGACCGCGTGCTGGCAGCGCATGTGCAGTATGTGGGCGTGGTTCAGGCATGGCGCCTGGCGCAGCCGGGTTTCCTTGATCGCTTCTGCCGTCTGCTGCATGCCCGGCTGCGGGTGGTGTACGAGGCCGCCGCTCACGACGTTGATCTGTGGGGCCGCGCTGTGGACACGCAGATCGAGCAGCAATTGCGCGAACGGCGCGGCATGCTGACCCAGCGCAGCCAGGCCCAGGCACGCATCCGCGCGGCCGAGGGTGGGCTGGAGCAGGGGATCGCCATGCTCAGTGCCCAGCAACTAGCGCTGCAGATGCGCCTGCGCCACCTGGCCGTTCAGGTGGAGGCCCTGCGCCTGAGGGCGGCCACGCCACCGGCGGCCGATGGTGCCGGCTTCGAATCTCAGGCGCGCCATGCACCCCATCTGCAACTGGTCAATCCGGCGCGCGGCGCGGCATGACGGTTGCTGCGGCGCAGCCGCTGTCCACCTTGCTGATCAACTGGCAGCGGCAGCACGGCCGGCATGGGTTGCCCTGGGTCGGAAGCCGGGAGCCTTACCGCGTGTGGTTGTCGGAAATCATGCTTCAGCAGACCCAGGTGAGCACGGTGCTGGGCTACTACGAGCGCTTCCTGCAGCGCTTTCCCGATGTGGCCAGCCTGGCCGCTGCGCCGCAGGACGATGTGCTGGCGCTGTGGAGCGGTCTGGGCTACTACAGCCGTGCCCGCAACCTGCACCGCTGCGCCCAGGTGGTGGTGGCAGACCATGGCGGGCACTTTCCGGCCAGCAGCGTGGCCTTGGCGGGCCTGCCCGGCATCGGCCGATCCACCGCTGCGGCGATTGCCGCGTTCTGCTTTGGCGAGCGCTGCGCCATCCTCGATGGCAACGTCAAGCGTGTGCTCACCCGGGCGCTGGGCTTCGGGGAGGACCTGGCCGAGGCCCGCCACGAACGCCGCCTGTGGGCACTGGCTGAAGCCCAATTGCCCGACGCCGGGTTGAAGGGCGGCATCGAGGCCTACACCCAGGGTCTGATGGATCTGGGCGCGTCGGTGTGCAGCCTGCGCCGTCCGGCCTGTGATGCCTGCCCGCTGGCCGCCGCTTGCGTGGCCCGCGCCGAAGGCCGGCCCGAAACCTACCCGGTGAGGACGCGCAAGCTCAAACGGAGTAGACGCACGCAGGTACTGCTGTGGCTGACCTGGCGACAGCAAGTGTGGCTGGTCAAACGCCCGCAGACCGGCGTGTGGGCGGGTCTGTGGACCTTGCCCGAATTCGACAGCGAAGCCGCCTTGTGGGCGCTCACGGCGTCATGGCCAGGCGATGGCCGTCTGCTGCCGGCCTTCAAGCATGTGCTGACCCACCTCGATCTGCACTTGCAGCCCTGCCACTGGCCATGGCCGGAAGCAGCGGGCGATGCGGCTCGGCAGGCCGCCGAGGCCGGTCTGCCGCCGGGCCGCTGGGTGCCGCTGGCCCAGGCGCTGGCGCTGGGCCTGCCTGCGCCCGTGCGCCGCCTGCTGGAAGCCGGACCGCCGCTGTAGGCGGTGCCTGGCGCACGGGTCAGACCACGCCCTTGGCGCGCAAGTAGTCGTCAACGAGCTTCAGGCGCAGCACCGGCTCGTCCAGCACCATCAGGCGCTGCTTGGCAGCACGGCTGATGGGCAGGATCTCGCACCAGCGGTTGGCCACCCAGCCGGCATCTGCCAGGCGGTGCGGCTGAACGAAGGGGTGCTGGTCTTGCGCGGCCAGCGATTCGATCGCCTGGCCCAGGGCCCGGGCCGTGGACGCCAGTTCGGGCGGCACCACGGCGGGGGCGTCGGCGGGGCCGGTGGCGGCCTCGGCCAGCCACAGGCCGTCGGCACGTTGTCGGGTCGCCCCCAGCAGCATGCGCTGGCCACCCACGCAGCGCACCCGCAAGATGCCGGGCTGCTCGGCGTCCACGTCTTGCAAGTGGGCCAGCACGCCGGTGGTTTCGAACCGCGTCTTGTCAGGTCCGCTGCCGCGCACATCATTGCCCTGGTGGATGCTGACCACGCCGAAAGGGGTTTGGGTGCGCAGGCAGTGGCTGATCAGGTCGAGGTAGCGGGCCTCGAACACCTTCAGCTGCAGCAAGCCTTCGGGGAACAGCACCGTGCCCAGCGGAAACAGCGGCAGTGCAGTCCATGGACCGCTGGCGCCGGCGGCCGGTATGCCGGCCAGGGGCGGGGTGTTCAATCGCTGGCGTCCAGCTCGCGGTGGCGCACCACCGTGGCGCCGTGGTCGGCAAAACGCCGGCCCAGCTGCTCGACCATGTAGACCGAGCGGTGCTGGCCTCCAGTACAGCCGATGGCCACGGTGACGTAGCCGCGTTGGTCGTTGGCCAGCGCTGGCAGCCAGCGGCGAATGAAAACCTCGATCTGTTCCAGCATTTCGTGGGCTTCGGGCTGTTCGCTGAGGAAGCGGGCGACTTGTTCATCGCGGCCCGACAGCGGCCGCAGCTCACGGATGTAATACGGGTTGGGCAACACCCGCACGTCGAACACGTAGTCGGCATCCAGCGGTACGCCGTACTTGAAGGCAAAGCTCTCGAATACCAGCGTGAGCCGGTGGTTGTTGGCCGCGACCAGGTCACGCACATGGCTGCGCAGGCCGGCCGGGCGCAGGGTGCTGGTGTCGATGATGGTGGACACCTCGCGCAGCTCGGCCAGCATCAGACGCTCGAGCTCGATGGCCTCGATCAGCGCATGCTGGCCACTGCCACCGCTTTCAGGGTGGCTCAGCGGGTGGGGGCGGCGGGTTTCGGAGAAGCGGCGCAACAGGGTGTCGGTGCTGGCGTCCAGAAAGAGCGGGCGGATGGCCACACCTTCGCCGCGCAGTTCGCCGATCAGCGGAATCAAGGCTGGCAGCGAGCGTGCGGCGCGCACATCCACCGCAATCGCCACGCGCTGGGTATAGCGCGGATGCTCCAGGCCCATGTACTCGCGCAGCAGCTCGGGCGGCAAGTTGTCGACGCAGAAGTAGCCGGCGTCCTCCAGGGCATGCAGGGCCACCGATTTGCCTGATCCCGAAATGCCGGTGATCAGCACCAGCTCGCGCACCGGGCGATGGTCCTCGCCAACAGGCAAGGGCGGGTTCAGCGTGGTCATGCCTTGCTGCGCTTTCTTGGGGTGGCCACTGTGGGTGTGGTTTGCACGGCCTGTGCCAACATGGCCTGGGCATGGGCCAGGCTGGTGCCGCCCAGGCGGTCGCCGCCCAGCATGCGGGCGACTTCGGCCACGCGCCGTTCACCGGTCACCGGGGCCACGGTGCTGGTGGTGTGGCCATCGGCGTCGGTGACCTTGCTCACCAGGTAGTGCTGGTCGGCGCAGGCGGCCACCTGGGCCAGGTGGGTGACCGCCAGCACCTGGCGTTGACCGTCACCCGCCCGGCCAAGCTGCTTCATCAAGGCGCCCACCGTGTCGCCCACCGCACCACCGATGCCGGCATCGATCTCGTCGAAGATCAGCGTGCCGGCGCCGTTGCTGCCCTGGCCCTGCACGGTGGTGACGGCAATCGCCAACGCCAGGCGTGACAGCTCGCCCCCCGAGGCCACCTTGCCCAGTGGGCGCGGCGTGCTGCCGGCATGGCCGGCCACCAAAAACTCAACCGACTCCAGGCCTTGCGACTGTGGTGCAGGCAAGGGGCTGAGCGCGATGTCGAAACGGCCACCGGCCATGCCCAGGCCCTGCATGGCCTGGGTGACCGATGCGGCCAGTGGGTTCGCGGCCTTCTTGCGCGCCGCGCCGATGCGCCGCGCTTCGGCCAGGTAGGCCTGGTCGGTGGTGGCCAGGGTGGCCTCCAGCAGGGCGGTGTCGGTAGCGGCATCCAGGGCGGCCAGTTCGCGGCGCCATTGCGCCAGCAGGGCGGGCAACTCGTCGGCGGGGCGCCGGTAGCGGCGGGCCAGGCCCACCCAGACCGACAGGCGCTCGTCCAGTTCGGCCAGGCGCGCCGGCTCCAGGTCGGCATGGCCCAGGTAGGCGTTGAGCGAGTGCGCGGCATCCTGCAACTGAGCCACCGCGCCCTGCAGCGCTTCGACGATGGGGCCGATGCGGGCGTCGTGCTGGGCCACGTCACCCAGGGCATCCACCGCGCGGTGGGCCAGGGTCTCGGCGCTGCTGGGTTCACCGTCGGCCACGGCGTCCAGCGCCACGCGGGCGGCGTCCATCAGGGCCTGGGCGTGGGCCAGGCGTTGGTGCTCCGCATTGAGTTCGGCCCATTCGCCGTCGCCGGGGGCCAGCTTGTCGACCTCGGCTATCTGCCAGGCCAGGCGCTCACGCTCGCGCAACAGGCCGTCGCCTTGCGCGTGGGCCAGGTCCAGGGCGTCGCTGGCGGCCTTGCGCTGGGCAAAGCAGCGGGCCAGGGTGCCGGTATCGATGCCGGCATGGGCGTCCAGCAGATCACGCGTGGCGCTGGCCCGGGTGAGGCTTTGCCACGCGTGCTGGCCGTGGATGTCGAGCAGGTGGTCAGCGGCTTCGCGCAATTGGGCCACGGTGGCCGCGCTGCCGTTGATCCAGGCGCGGCTCTTGCCGTGGGCATCGACCGTGCGGCGCAGCAGCAGGGTGGGCTCGTCGTGGTTGAAACCCGACTCGTCCAGCCAACCGGCCAGTGACGCCGGGCTGTCGAACTCGGCACTGACCTCGGCCCGCGGTGCGCCCTCGCGCACCACGCCGCTGTCACCTCGGCTGCCCAGTGCCAACTGCAGCGCATCCACCAGGATGGACTTGCCCGCGCCGGTTTCGCCCGTCAGCACCGAGAAGCCGGCGTGGAAATCCAGCTCCAGGCTGGGCACGATCACAAAATCACGCAGGGCGAGGCGGCGCAGCATGTCAGCTTTCCCGCAAGCGCACCAACGCGGCGCAGGCAAGCGGCCGCCGCGGAACCGGCTTTGCCGGGCCGCCAGCGGCGCCCCCCTGGGGGGGAGCGACGAAGTCGCTACGGGGGGGGGTCATACAACCCCTTCATACCAACGCAGCTTGCGGCGCAAGGTGGCGAAGTAGCTCCAGCCGCGCGGGTGCAAAAAGCGCACCTTGTGCGCCGAGCGCATCACGCGGATCTGGTCGCCATGCAGCAGGCTGGCCAGGCCTTGCATGTCGAAATTGGCCGAAGCATCGCGCCCGGCTACCACCGTGATGCGCACCGGGCTGCTGTCGGGCAGCACGATGGGGCGGTTGCTCATGGTGTGCGAGGCGATCGGCACCACGATCCAGCCGGCAATGCCGGGGTGCAGGATGGCGCCGCCAGCCGACAGGGAATAAGCCGTGCTGCCGGTGGGCGACGCCACGATCAGGCCGTCGGCGCGAATGTTGGCCACGAACTCGTCGCCAATGTCCACACGCAACTCGACCATGCTGGCCGTGGCGCCGCGACTGACCACCACATCGTTGAGCGAAAGCCCCTCGAAGATGCGTTCGCCGTCGCGCCAGACTTCGCCTTCGAGCATGGCGCGGAAGTCCTCTTCGTAGTCGCCGGCGATCATCGGCGCCAGCGCATCGCGGAACTGGTTGAGCGGCACGTCGGTGATGAAGCCCAGGCGGCCCTGGTTGATGCCCACCAGCGGCAGGTTGTAGCGGGCCAGCTCGCGGGCGATGCCCAGCATGGTGCCGTCTCCGCCCACCACCACCGCCAGGTCGCAATGGGTGCCGATCTCCTCAAGTGTGAGGGCGTCGAAGTCAGCCACGCCGGTGCTCTGTGCCGTCTGTTTTTCAAACGAGACTTCCAGGCCCTGGCGCACCAAGAAGTGGGCGATATCTTCCAGCAGCGGACGGATGCCATCGGCCTGGTATTTTCCGACCAGCGCTGCATGTTGGAATCGACGGGCCATGCCAAGAATTACACCACAGGGGCTTCTTGGGGGCGGGCGCTGAAAGCCCTGTCCGTACAATGAAATCGAGCCCCTGAAGAAGCGCATGGACGAGCGAGCCCGCACCCTGCTGAAAACCCTGGTCGAACGCTATATTGCCGACGGCCAGCCGGTAGGCTCGCGCACGCTCTCGCGGGCCTCGGGGCTGGAGCTGTCCCCGGCCACCATCCGCAATGTGATGGCCGACCTGGAAGACCTGGGCCTGATCGCCAGCCCGCACACCAGCGCCGGGCGCATCCCCACGGCACGCGGCTACCGCTTGTTTGTCGACACAATGCTCACCGCGCGGCCGGTCGACATCCACCACACCCCGCCCGAGATGGCGGGGGTGCACGCTCAACTGCAGCCCGACCAACCCCAGCGTGTGATCGCCCAGGCGGCCCACTTGCTGAGCAACCTGAGCCACTTCGTGGGCGTGGTCACGGCGCCCAAGCGGGCCAGCGTGTTCCACCACATCGAATTTCTCAGGTTGGGTGAGCGGCGGGTGCTGGTGATCCTGGTGTCGCCCGATGGCGATGTGCAGAACCGGGTGATCTTCACCACCCGTGACCACACGCAAAGCGAGTTGGTGGAGGCCACCAACTACCTCAACACCCATTACGCCGGCCTGGCCATTGAAGAAGTGCGCGCGCGTCTGAAGCATGAGGTGGACGCCTTGCGCAGCGAGATTGCCGCCCTGATGCAGGCGGCGGTGCAGGCCGGCAGCGACGTGCTGGCCGACAACACCGAACAGCTGGTGGTGTCGGGCGAGCGCAACCTGCTGGGTGTGCAGGACTTTGGCAACGACTTGGGGTCACTGCGCAAGATGTTCGATCTGTTCGAGCAAAAGACCGAGCTGATGCGCCTGCTCGACAACAGCAGCCTGGCCGAGGGCGTGCGCATCTACATCGGCGGCGAATCGGGCGTGGTGCCGTATGAAGAGTTGTCCATCGTCTCGTCACCCTACGAGGTGGACGGCCGCATCGTCGGCACGCTGGGCGTGATCGGCCCCACCCGCATGGCCTACGACCGCATGATCCAGCTGGTGGACATCACCGCCCGCCTGGTGGGCAACGCGCTGTCGGGCCAGAAGTAGCGCCTGCCACAAAGGCCGTCAGCAAGCGTCGCGAGCGCGCCGAGGTCGGGTTGAGCCGCGCAGCCGTACACCCGTACGGCGAGCAGCGCAGGCCCGAGATCGGCGGGCGCAGCAGCTTGATGAAGGCCTTTGTCAGTGCCCGCCGCCGAGGTACGCAGCCTTGACCGCCGGGTCGTCGCGCAACTGCGAGGCCGGGCCATGCACCGCGATGCGGCCGTTTTCAAGCACATAACCGTAGTCGGCCACGGCCAACGCAGCGGCGGCAAACTGCTCGACCAGCAGCATGGTCACGCCCTCGCTCTTCAGGCGGGCGATGATCTTGAAGACCTCGTCCACCAGGATCGGTGCCAGGCCCATCGACGGTTCATCGAGCAGCACCACTTCGGGGTTGAGCATCACCGCGCGGGCCATGGCCAGCATCTGCTGCTCACCACCCGACAGCGTGCCGGCCAACTGCGTGCGCCGCTCTTGCAGGCGCGGAAACAGGGCCATGGCCTTTTCCAGATCGGCCGCCACATCGCCCTTGGGCCGCGCGCCTGTGTAGCGCGGAAAGGCCCCCAGCCGCAGGTTGTCGACCACCGTCATGGTGGCAAACACGCGCCGGCCTTCGGGTGAATGCGCCAGGCCGCGGCGGGCGATGTGGTAACTCTCCAGGCCGTCGATGCGTTCACCGTTGAGGCTGATTTCGCCGGAGGTCGGTGCAATCATGCCGCTGACTGCGCGCATGGTGGTGGTCTTGCCGGCGCCATTGCTGCCGATCAGGGTGACCACTTTGCCGCGGGGCACCTGGATGTCGATGCCATGCAGCACTTCGATCTTGCCGTAACCAGCGTGAAGATTTTTGATGGTCAGCATGTCTGCCCCTCGTCCGATGGGTACATCGGCCGATCCCCCGAGGGGATGCGGGCCGGCTTGGGAGCGGCCCGGCGCTCGGCCCGCCTTGCTTCGATGAACTTGGGACGCTTCATGTGGCTTGTCCGCCGAGGTAGGCCTCGATCACCTTGGGATCGGCCTGCACCTGGGCCGGTTGGCCTTCGGCAATCTTTTGGCCGAAGTCGAGCACCGACACCGTGTCGCAAACCGACATCACCACGTCCATGTGGTGCTCGATCAGGATCAAGGTGATGCCGTGCTGGCGGATCTTGCCGATGATGGCCACCAGTTCCTTGATGTCGGGTGAGGTCAAGCCGGCAGCGGGCTCGTCCAGCAGCAGCAGCTGGGGGTCGAGCGCCAGGGCACGGGCGATCTCGAGCAGGCGTTGCTTGCCGTAGGGCAGGTTGCGCGCTTCTTCATGCGCCTGGTCGGCCAAGCCGACAAACTGCAGCAGGCCCAGGGCCCGCGCGGTGTTGTCAGCGTCCTCGCGCTTGTAGCGCGGCGTGTGCAGGGACACATCGAGCAGGTTGCTCGCAAAGCTGTGGTGCAGGCCCACCATCACGTTCTGCAGGGCGGTCATCTCGCCAAACAGCTGCACGTTCTGGAAGGTGCGGGCAATGCCCGACAGCGCAATGTCGCTGGACGTACGACCCACCACCGAGCGGCCCGCAAAGCTGATCTCGCCCGCCGTGGGCACGTAGATGCCGGTGAGCACGTTCATCATCGTGCTCTTGCCCGAGCCGTTGGGCCCGATCAGGCCGTGCACCGTGCCGCGCTTGACGCGCAGGTCCACGTTGTTCAGCGCCTTCAGTCCACCGAACTGCATCAATACCTGCTTGGCCACCAGCAACTCGTCGCTGCCCTGGGCACTGCCCTGCGCATTGGCCTGGCCGAGCGCATCACCGCGCAAGGTTGCCACGGCCGCCTCGTCGAAGGCCTGGCCACCGGGCTTGAGGTTGAGCGCGTTGCGCACGAAACCGACGATGCCGTCCTGCAGGTAGTACACGACGAAGAGCGTGATCAGGCCGAAGATCGACAGACGCCAGTCGGTCATGGAGGTCATCACGAACGACACCGCAGCCAGCGCAATGCTGCCCAGCACCGGCACTGCCACGCCCTGGGCGGTGCTCTTGCCCCGCTTGAGCGACACCAGCGCACCCACCGTCACCAGCACCGCCACAGCCACCGCCACGGTGCGGAACAGCTCCAGATCGTCCAGCAGCTTGGGCAGGATGACGATGATGGTGGCGCCCAGCAAGGCGCCGGTGCGCGTCTTGCGGCCACCCATGATGATGGCCAGCAGGAACATCACCGTCAGCTCGAAGTTGTAGGTATTTGGCGAGATGTACTGCTCGCTGTAGGCATACAGGCTGCCGGCCAGGCCAGCCAGGCCGGCGCTGATGACGAAGGCGTATACCTTGTAGCGGTAGACGCTGACGCCCATGCAGTCAGAAGCCACCGGGCTGCCACGCAGTGCCTCGAAGGCGCGGCCCAGGTGGCTGCGCAAGATGCGGTGCACCACCACCAGGCTGAGCACCAGCAGGGCCAGCACCACCCAGTAGAACTCGCGCTCGCCCAAGACCGCACCAAACAGCGTGGGCTTGGCCAGCTTGAGGCCGAGCGGGCCTTCGGTGAGGAAGGTCATCTCGTTGATCAGGATCTGGATGATGGTGCCGAAGGCCAGCGTCACCATGGCCAGGTACGGACCGGTGACGCGCAACGCCGGCAGTGCCAGCAGCGCGCCGAAGCCGGCGGTGATGCCGATGGCGGCGGGGATGGTGATCCACAGTGGCGCGGCCAGCTTCATCACCAGCACGCCGGCGGTGTAGCTGCCGATGCCGAAAAGACCGGCATGGCCCAGCGACACCTGGCCGGTGTAGCCCACCACGATGTCCAGGCCGAACAGCACGATCGCGTAGATCATGATGGTTTCGACCAGGTGGATGTAGTACGGGTTGTGCACGCCCAGCGGCAGCAAGGCCAACAAGGCGAAGCCGACCACGGCCACGAGGAATGATTTCTTTTGCATGGCGCTCAGACCTTCTTGATCGCGGTCTTGCCGAACAGGCCCGCAGGCTTGACGGCCAGCACCACCAGCAGCAGCACCAGGCCGGGCACATCCTTGTAGCCGGTGGAGATGTAGAAACCCGTGGTGGTTTCGGCGATGCCCAAAATGATGCCGCCCAGGATGATGCCCATGCCGCTGGTCAGGCCGCCGATGATGGCCACCGCAAAGGCCTTCAGGCCCAGCACTGCGCCCATGGTGGCGCCGGTCAGCGTGAGCGGGGCGATCAGCACGCCGGCAAAGGCCGCGCTCATCGACGACAGCGCGTAGCTGAAGGTGATCACCAGGCCGGTGTTGTTTCCCATCAGCTTGGCCGCGTCGCGGTCGTTGAAGGTGGCCACCACGGCCTTGCCGTAGATCGAGCGGCGGTTGAACAGCTCGACGGCCAGCATCATGCCCACGGCGCCCACCACCACCAGGATTTCCATCGGCAGCACGTTGGCGTTCAGAAACTTCATGGGCGATTCGGGCAGCGGCGACGGGAACTTCAGGTCGTCGCGGCCCCAAACGTTCTCGGCCACGTTCTTGAAGATGATGC
>JANOAQ010000108.1:0-3534 GCA_031411195.1 Burkholderiaceae bacterium
GGTCGGTGCCATTGACCCCCGCCAGCACCGGTGTGTGCTTGACGACGGGCAGCACCTCGGTGGCCATCTCGCAGACGATCTCATTGGCATTGCCGTAGGCCAGCAGCCCCGCCAATGAGCCGCGCCCGGCCATGCGGTAGCGGCCAGAGTTGTAGATGACGATGAGGTCGATGCCGCCGGCTTCTTCGCACTTGGCCGACAGGCCGGTGCCCGCGCCACCGCCAATCAGCGGGCGGCCGGCGGCGATCTTGGCGCGGAAGCGGTCCAGCAGGGTCTGTCTTGAGATGCGTGCCATCGGTTGCTTGTCCTTGGTTTCAGGCGCGGCGCGCGCTGGCGGCGGCCTGCTGTACTTCGCGCCAGGCCGCCACCAGAGCGTCGGCGAAAGCCTCGTCGTTGATGTGGTGCGGCAGGCGCAGCAGCTTGCGTTGCGGGCCGGCGCGGAAATGCTGCTCGATCGTCGTGAACAGCATGCGGTCGGCCTCGGGGTCGTGGAAAGGCTGGCCGGGTTTGTCGATGGCGGAGACGCCGCCTTCGGGTATCAAGAAGCGCACCGGCCCGGCCATCGCATTGAGCTTGCTGGCGAGAAACAAGCCGATGCGCCGGTTCTCTTCAACGGTGGTGCGCATCAGCGTCACGGTCGGGTTGTGGCGGTACAACTTGCGGGCCTTGAAGCGCTCGGGCACGGTGTGCCAGCCGCCGAAGTTCACCATGTCCAGCGCGCCGCAGCTGCCCACGTAGGGCAGGGCGTGGCGCGCAAAGATATCCATGCGCGTGGCGCCGGCCGACAACACACCGCCGCCGATCTCGTCAGCCACCTCGGTGGTGGAGATGTCGAGCACGCCTGCCAGCAGACCGGACTCGACCAGCTTTTCCATGCTCTGCCCGCCCACACCGGTGGCGTGAAAGACCAGGCAGTCGTAGTCGTCCTGCAAGCGCTTGGCCACCGCCTGCACACAGGGCGTGGTGACGCCGAACATCGTCAGGCCCAGCGCCGGCTTGGTGATGGCCGATTCGGCCGGTGGGTGCGTCACCATGCCGGCCAGCGCGTGCGCGGCGTTGGCCAGCACTTTTTCGCTGATGCGGTTGATGCCTTGCACGTCGGTCACCGAATACACCATGCAGATGTCGCTGGGCCCGACATAGGGCCGGGTGTCGCCGCTGGCCATGGTGCTGACCATGACCTTGGGCACGCCGATGGGCAACGCCCGCATGCCCGCCGTGGCCAGCGTGGTGCCGCCCGAGCCGCCGGCCGAGATGATGCCGCCCAGGTCGCGACGGGTCTGCAGGTAGTGCTCGAAGGCCAGCGCCATGGCGGCCACGGCGCTGCCGCGGTCGCCGCTGAACACCGCTGATTCGCCGCCGGGGTGAAACCGCGCCACTTCACGCGGGTGCACGCTGGCGGGCGAGGGCTTGCCGCTGGTCGCCAGATCCACCGTCACCACGCGCAGACCCAGCTTCTCAAGGCACTGGCGCAGGAAAAACAGCTCGCGTGCCTTGGTGTCGAAGGTGCCTGCCACGTAGGCTGCGCGGCCGCTGGTGGCGGCGACTGGGAACTCCAGTACCTTGGCGCTGGAGGGGGCCGTCTGGGCCTTGGAAGCCGGTGCCGCGGGCTCGCGCGGGATGTCGCCCGCTGGGCCGTCTGTGCCACCCGCATTCCAGCGGGTGAAACCGCGCACGGTTCGCGGGGCCAGGTCATTGAACGAAGGCGCACCGTCGGCGTGCGCGCGCTGCACGGTGTAGACCTGCTGCTGCGCTGCATCGACAGGCGCTGGCGCGGGCGCCTCGGGCACTTCTTCGTCGTGGTGGCCGCCGCTGCGCACACCCAGCAGTTGCTCTTGCAGGCTGCGGTCGGCGGCCAGCTGGGTCGCAGGCATCTGGTGCGCGATGCGGCCATTGACCATCACGCCGATGTTGTCGGCCACGTCCAGCGCCACGCCCAGGTTCTGCTCGATCAGCAGGATCGAGATTTCACCCTCGGCCGCCAAGCTGCGCAGCGAGTTGGCGACCTGTTCCACGATCACCGGCGCCAGGCCTTCGGTGGGCTCGTCCATCACCAACAGGCGCGGCTCCAGCAGCAGCGCGCGGCCGATGGCCAGCATCTGCTGCTCGCCCCCCGACAGCTGACCGCCGCCGTTGCCCTTGCGCTCGGCCAGTCGCGGGAACATGGCGTAGATGCGGTCGACCTCGCGCTTTTTGCGCGCCACCAGCTTGAGCGTCTCGTCTACCGTCAGGCTGGGCCAGACGCGCCGCCCCTGTGGCACATAGGCAATGCCGCGTTGGGTGATGGCGTTGGCGCTCAGGCCCAGGATCTCTTCGCCGGCAAGACGGATGCTTCCGCTGGCCGGCACCAGGCCGGTGATGGCGTTGCACAGCGTGGTCTTGCCCATGCCGTTGCGACCGACGATGCCCAGAACACCCTGCTGCAGCGTCAGGCTGACACTTTGCAGCGCGTGGGCGCGGCCGTAGTAGACGTCCAGGCCTTCGATGGCCAGGATCGGTGCGCTGGACTTCTTGTCGTCAGCGCCAGCGCGTTGCCACCAGGCCATCAGTGCTTGCCCCCCATGTAGATGGCTTGCACCTGGGCGTCGTTTTCAATCTCTTCGGGGCTGCCGTGGCGCAGCACGCGCCCGTTGTGCATCACCGTGACACGTTCGACCACGCGCAGCGCAATGTCCAGGTCGTGCTCGATCAGCACAAAGCTCATGTGCGCCGGCAGGCCGCGCAGCAGGGCCACCAGCTCGCGCCGCTCGGCCGGCGACAGGCCTGCTGCAGGCTCGTCGAACAAGATCAGGCGCGGCGCACCGGCCAGCGCCATGCCGATCTCCAGCTGCCGCTGCTGGCCGTGTGCCAGGTTGCCGACCAGTTCGTCTTTCAGGTGGTCCAGCCGCACGCGGTGCAGGATGTCGTCGGTGGCCAGTTGGGACGCATGCTGCCCCCCCGCGCGCCAGAAGCTGAAGCGCCCGCTGCCCACGCCGCGCACGGCCAGAAAGAGGTTGTCGCGCACGCTCAATTCCTTGAACAGCAGCGACGATTGATAGGTGCGCCGCAGCCCCTTGCGAATGCGCTCGAAGGGCTGCAGTGCAGTGATGTCCTCGCCAAAGAACAGGATCCTTCCCGCCGTGGGCGGGAAGTCACCGGTGATGGCGTTGAACAGGGTCGTCTTGCCGGCCCCGTTGGAGCCCAGCACGGCGTACTTCTGGCCGGCGGCCACGCTCAGCGACACATCGTCCACGGCGCGTAGCGCACCAAAGGCGCGCGTCACGCCCTCCAGCACCAGGGCGTCGCCCGACATCAGCGGCTTGATGGCCGCAGGTGTGGCCGTGCGCGGCGCTGTTGGGCGCCGGAATGGCAGGTTGCTGATCGAGGCCACGGTGCAGGCAGTCCTTCAAGCAAACGCCGCGGAACCGGCTTGGCCGGGCCGCTGGCGTTGCCCCTTGAGGGGAAGCGGCGAAGCCGCTCCGGGTTGGTCCAAAATCACGGACAGGCTGGTACGTCGCGGCTGCCCATCTTGAAGTCTTCCTTCTTGATGCCCAG
>JANOAQ010000109.1:0-9176 GCA_031411195.1 Burkholderiaceae bacterium
CACCCCGCGGTGGCCCAGGTGGTCTGCTTCGGCATGCCGCACCCCAAGCTGGGCGAGGAAGTGGCCGCGGTGGTGGTGCTGCGCGAAGGCCAGGCGGCCACCGAGCGCGAATTGCAGGCCTTTGTCGCCGGCCGCGCCGCCGACTACAAGGTGCCCAAGAAGATCCTGTTCATGGACGAGATCCCCAAGGGCGCCACCGGCAAGCTGCAGCGCATCGGCCTGGCCCAGAAACTGGGTTTGGCATGAAGTTCGCCGTCGTCGGCGCCGGTGCCATCGGCGGCTACCTGGGCGCCAGGCTGGCGCGGGCGGGTGAAGACGTCACCTTCATCGCCCGCAACCGCAACCTGGCGGCCATCAACGCCCGGGGCTTCAAGCTGATTCTCGAAGACGGCCGTGAAGAGCTCGCACCCACCGTCCGCGCGGTGCAGCACATGGCCGACGCCGGCCCGCAGGACGTGGTGCTGCTCACGGTGAAGGCTCACCAGGTGGTCGATCTGCTGCCCGAGTTGCGCCAGCTCTTCGGGCCGCAGACGGTGCTGGTGACCATGATCAACGGTATCCCCTGGTGGTACTTTCACCGCCTGGGGGGCGCCCACGATGGCCGGGGGCTGGAGAGTGTCGACCCCGGCGGCCGCATCGGCGCCCACATCGAGCCCGAGCGCATCATCGCCAGCGTGGTCTACCCGGCGGCCGAACTGGTCGAGCCCGGCGTGGTGCGGCTGATCGAGGGCAACCGCTTCACGCTGGGCGAGTTGAACGGTGAACGCACCGAGCGTATCGAGGCACTGTCGCAGGCGCTGATGCGCGCCGGCTTCAAGGCGCCCGTCAGCAAGGACATCCGCAGCGAGCTGTGGATCAAGCTGTGGGGCAACTTGAGCTTCAACCCGATCTCGGCGTTGACGCATGCCACGCTGGAAGACATCTGCCGCTTCCCCGCCACGCGGGCCTTGGCCGCGGCCATGATGACCGAAGCGCGCACGGTGGCTGAAGCCCTGGGTGTGCGCTTCAAGATCAGCCTGGAGCAGCGCATCGCCGGGGCCGAGGCGGTGGGCGCGCACAAGACCTCGATGCTGCAGGACGTGGAAGCCGGCCGCGCACTGGAGCTGGAGGCGCTGGTGGGTTCGGTGGTCGAGTTGGGCCGCATCACCGGCACGCCCACGCCCAGCATCGACGCCATCTACGCCGCCACCCAATTGCTGGGCCACACACTGGCGGCGCAGCGCGCTCGCCTGGTGGTTCAGCCGGCTTGAATGTTCAACGGCCTCAGCGCGAGGCCATCAACTGGCCCATGCGCAGCGGCCCGCCCGGCGCCCAGGCCGGGTTGAACTGCAGGCCGGCCATGGCCTCGCGGGTGAACAGCATCACCACCGTCGATCCCAGCAGAAAGCGGCCCATCTCCGCGCCCTGGGCCAGGTGGATGGCGCCGTCTTCGTAGCGCCAATCGCGCACCACGCCGGGGCGCGGCGGGTTGACCAGGCCATGCCACACCGTGGCCATGCTGCCCACGATGGTGGCGCCCACCAGCACCAGCACGAAGGGCCGGCCCTGGGCGTCGTCGAATACGCACACCACGCGTTCATTGCGGGCAAACAGGCCGGGCACGCCACGCGCCGTGGTGGGGTTGACCGAGAACAGGTCGCCCGGCACGTGCAGCATCCGGCGCAACGTGCCGGCGCAGGGCATGTGGATGCGGTGGTAATCGCGCGGGCTGAGGTAGAGCGTGGCAAAGGCGCCACCGGCATACGGCGCCGCGAGGCCGGCATCGCCGCCCACCAGCGTGGTGGTGCTGTAGGCGTGGCCCTTGGCCTGGAAGACCTGGTCACCGTCGATCGCGCCGAACTGGCTGATGGCGCCGTCCACCGGGCACAGCAACTCGGCCTCGGCCAGCGGCCGCACGCCGGGCTTCAAGGCGCGGGTGAAAAAATCATTGAAGCTGGCATAGGCCCCGATGTGCGGCTCGGCCGCTTCGGCCATGTTGACCTTGTAGCGCGCCACGAAGCGGCGGATCAGCCCCGTGGTGCCGGCCCCGCCCTGGCGTCGCGCCACCGCCCCGGCAAAGCGTGTGAGGGCCTGCTTGGGCAGCAGGTATTGCGGCAAGACGGCGAGGCGATCGGACATGCACCGGCCTCAGTAGGTGCCTGGGTAGGCGCCGCCGTCGAGCAGGATGTTCTGGCCCGTGAGGTAGCCCGCCTGCGCGCTGCACATGAAGGCGCAGAACTCGCCGAACTCGGCCGCATTGCCAAAGCGTTGGGCCGGCACCAGCAGGCGGCGCCGGTCGGCCAGTTCTTCGGGCGTGACGCCCGCCTTGGCAGCGTTGGCTCGAAAGCCCTGCTTGAGCCGGTCGGTGTCGAACGAGCCGGGCAGCAGGCTGTTGATGGTGACGTTGCGCCCGGCCAGTTGCGGCTGGCGCGACAGGCCCGCCACGAAGCCGGTCAGGCCGCTGCGCGCGCCGTTGCTCAGGCCGAGGAAGTCGATCGGCGCCTTCACCGCGCCCGAGGTGATGTTGACCACGCGGCCGAAGCCACGCTCGGCCATCTTGTCGACCGTGGCCTTGATCAGCTCGATGGGGGTGAGCATGTTGGCGTCGATGGCGGCAATCCAGGTGTCGCGGTCCCACTGGCGAAAATCGCCAGGCGGCGGGCCACCGGCGTTGTTGATGAGGATGTCCACCTGCGGGCAGGCGGCCAGCGCCTCGGCACGGCCCGCAGGCGTGGCAATGTCGCCCACCACCGTGCGCACCTCGATGCCCGGCGCCATCGCGCGGATGGCGGCGGCGGTGGCGTCCAGGGCATCGGCGCCTCGGGCGGTGATGACCAGGTTGACCCCTTCGCGCGCCAGCGATTCGGCGCAGCCGCGGCCCAGCCCCTTGCTGGCCGCACAGACCAGCGCCCACTTGCCCTTGATACCCAGATCCATGGCTTGCTCCTGTTGTTTGTTGGAAGGTTGGTTGTCGGGCCGCAGCCTACCGTGATCGCGCCAGCAACGCCACGCCACCGAGCACGCACAGGGTGCCGGCCGCCACCCAGGCGGTAAAGGGCTCGCCCAAAATGAGCACGCCCAGGCCGATGGTGGTGATGGGCCCCACCATGCCGTACTGCGCTGCCTTGGCCGAGCCGATGCGCTCGATGGCCATCATCACCAGCAGCACCGGCACGACGGTGCACAGCGTGCCATTGAGCAGGCTGAGCCAGGCCACCGGCGGCGGCAACGTCAGAAGACTGCCCATCGGCCGCATCGCGGCAAACTGGCCCAGGCACAGCACGCAGGCCACGCTGCTGGCCCAGCCGGTCAGCCGCAGCGAGCCCATGCGCCGCACCACCTCGCCGCTGTAGAGCAGGTAACCGGCATAGCTGAGCGTGCTGGCCACCACCAGGGCGGCGCCCAGGGCCACGCGCGGGCCGTCCAGCGTCAGCTCATGGCCGAACACCAGCACCAGGCCGAAGTAGCCCAGGGCCATGGCCGCCCACTGCCGGCCGCTGGCACGCCGGCCGTACACCGCCCACGACAGCAGCAGCACCACGGCCGGGGTGACGTACAGGATCAACCGCTCCAGGCTGGCGGTGATGTACTGCAGGCCCAGAAAATCCAGAAAGCTCGACAGGTAGTAGCCGGTGAAGCCCAGCGCGGCCGCCGCACCCCGGTCACGCCAGGACAGCGGCGCCTTGCCGCGCCCGGCCCACCACACCATCAGCAGGAAGAACGGCAGCGCCACCAGCATGCGCAGCATGATCAGCGTGATGGCGTCCACGCCGTGGCGGTAGGCCAGCTTGACGATGATGGCCTTGCCCGAAAACGCCACCGCACCGGCCATGGCCATCAACGGGCCGGCCCACAGGCCCTGCCAGCGGATGGCGGGCGAGCCCGCTTCGTGCTGGGCCTGTCTCATCGGCGGCAAGGCCGCCCGCACCGCTCACAGATCGGGCGCATAGCGCTGCTCCATGGCTTCCTTGGTCTCGGGGGCCACGTACTGGCCGGTCTGGTCGTTGATCATCTGGCCCAGGGTGGGCAGCACCGACCGGTTTACCCGGGATGCATCGGCCCACAGCTTCGAGCGCATGAAGGCCTTGGCGCAGTGCAGATAGGCAGCGGTCACCTTCACCCGCACGACCACCTTGGGCGCGCGGCGCTCGGTGGTGCAGGCGGCAATGTCCTGCGGTGCCATCGACAAGACCGCCTGGCCATTGATGCGCAGTGTCTCGTCGAAGCCCGGAATCATGAACAGCAGCCCGACCTGGCCGGTGGCGACGATGTTCTCGAAGCTGTCGAGCCGGTTGTTGCCGGGTGCGTCGGGGATCAGCAGTTCGCCTTCAGCGCCCACCTTCACGAAGCCCGGTTCGCCACCCCGTGGCGACGCGTCGAGGTTGAACTGGCGGTCGCAGGTCGACAACACCAGGAAGGGCGACAGCGCCAGGAAGTCCCGGCAGTGCCGATCCAAGTGCCCGATCTGCTTGAGGACAGCGCGGCCCTGCGCGGCAGGGAAGTGTTGTCGCAGCGCATCGAGCGTGGTGATTTCCATGGCGGGGAACTCCAGTGAATCGAAACAGGGGCCGGTTGGAAACAACATTGTAGAAAGGCCGTGGCTCGCGCGGCCAATGCGGCCAGTGCGCAGGCTTCGCAATGCAGCTCAAGCGGCTTCGCCGCGGCCACAGCCCCCAAGATGAGCGGGCAAGTCCTGCGGGTTTGAAGCCGGCCACGGGCATGCCGTGCGCCATACTGCCGGCTGAATTTTCAAACCGCATGAACGAGCACGCTGCGCCCCATACCCGCACCACCTGGCAACGTGGCGTCATCCGCGCCGTGGCGCTGGCCCTGTTGTGCGCGCTGTTGCAGGCCTTGCTGCCGCGCTACACCCTGGGCACGGCCAACCTGGCGCCCTTGTCGGTGGTGTTGGGCGTGGCCGTGGCCGCAGCCATGTCGCGCGGCCGCTGGACCGTGCCATCAGCCCTGACGGGCGTGCTGGTGGCCGACCTGCTGCTGGGCGAACCGCTGCAGGCGGCCCTGATCGGCGCCGGGGTCATGGGCCTGCAGGCGCTGCTCGTGGGTTGGCTGATGCGCCATGCCGACGACCAGGATCTGTTGCAGTTGGACAACGAGTCACGCCTCAGGCGATTCTTGCTGGTGGCCACCCCGGCGGCGGCCATGGTGGGCGTGCTGGCGGCCATGCTGGCGCAATGGGGGGTGGATGCTGCGCGGGCTGTGCCTTTGTCGGCGCCGCAGTTGGCCAGCGCGGTGGGCCGGTTCATCGCCGACGCGGCCGGCATCATGGTCACTGCGCCGGTGTTGCTGTGCTGGCTGGCGCAACCGCAGGCGGCTTGGCGCCCGCGCCGCCGGCTGGTCGCGCTGCCCCTGCTGGCCCTGGTGGCCTTTTTGCTGCCCGGCTTTGACCAGATCGCCCGCCGCGACGAACTGCGCCTGCAAACACGCTTCGACCGCGAGGCCAGTTTGCGCCGGGTGCGTGTGCAGCAGGGTCTGAGTGATCCCCTGGATGCCGTGCTGGCCCTGCGAGGCGTGCTGGCAGTGAGCGGCCAGAACTTCGACGCCGACCTGTTCGATCCGCTGTCAGCCGGCTGGCTGGAGCGTATTCCGGGGCTGCGCAGCACCGGCTGGCTCGAACGCACCGGCGCCGATGGTTCGGCTTCGGTGCTGCTGCGCCACAGCCACGCCTCCAAGCCGGTGGCGGCCCCCCTGCCTGGGGCGCGCACCACGCCCGACGGCAAGCTCAGCCTCTCACCCGCCCTGCGCCAGGCGCTGGACCGCGCCTGGACATCGCCCAGCGCGGTGCTGGCCACCTTGCCCATTGAAGGCGCAGGCGGCACCGGCACAGCGCTGGTCATCCTGCAGGCCGTGCCGGCCAGCACCGCGCCGGCCCTGCGGGTGGTGTTTGCGTCGGTCGACGTGGCCAGCCTGCTGGCCGGGGCCATGCCCGATGACGATGACCCCAATCTGCGGGCCTGCCTGACCAGCGCTGTCGGCACCACCAGCGAGCCCGGCCAGCGCCCGCGCCGCCTGGCCGGACCGCAGGGCTGCGAAGGCGACATGCTGGCCAGTGCGCTGCGCGCCGTGCCGGCCAGGATCAGCGTGGGCGAAGCCCGCTTCGACCTGTTGGTGACCGAGCCGGCCACCGCTGACAACCGCCTGTTTACCGCCGTCTGGTTGCTGGCCCTGCCAGCGGTGATCGGCACGGCCCTGCTGTCGGCTCTGCTGCTGGCCATCAGTGGCCGGCTGCGCCGCATCGAAGACCGGGTGCGCGAGCGCACCGCCGCGCTTCAGGCCGAGATCGACGAGCGGCGCCAGGCCGAAGAGCGGCTGGCGGTCAGCGAACAGCGCTTTCGCGCCATCTTCGACAGCGTGAACATCGGCGTGACGGTGGTCGATCCGCAGGGCCTGCTGATCGACGTCAATCCGGCCTTCTGCACCATGAGGGGCGCAACCACTGCCGAGTTGCTGCGGCGCCCTTTGGCCGATATCCGCCTGCCCGATGTGAATGAAGACGACGGCACCGCCGTCGCGCTGGGCGGCGGCCAGGCGCGCCGCCAGCGCTTCTTGACCCACGATGGCCGGGTGCTGCAGGTGGCGGCCAGCCTGCGCACCCTGCGCGATGCCACCGGCCAGGCCGTGGCCACCGTCGGCGCGCTGCAGGATTTGACCCAGGTGCTGCGCCTGCGCGAGGCCGAGCGCGAACGCGAGCAAGCCGAGATGGCCAGCCGCACCAAAAGCGACTTCATGGCCCGCCTCAGCCATGAGTTGCGCACACCGCTGAACGCCATCCTCGGGTTCGCCCAGAAGTTGGGGCAAGCCGATGCCGAGGGTGAACTGGACGACAGCAACCGCCGCCACAGCCTGGCCCAGATCCGCCAGGCCGGCTGGCATCTGCTGGACATGATCAACGACGTGCTCGACCTCTCGCGCATGGAAGCGGGCAATCTGCGCTTGACGCTCGAACCGGTGTCGCTGGCCGATCTGGCGCAAGAGGCCATGGCCATGGTCGAGGCCGCCGCGCAGCAAGGCCAGGTCACGATGCGCCTGTCCTTGTCACCCCAGGCCGACCGCGTGCAGGCCGACCCGGTGCGCCTGCGCCAGATCGTGATCAACCTGCTGGGCAATGCCATCAAGTACAACCGCCAAGGCGGCCACGTGGTGCTGCGCACGCGGCCAGCCGGCGTGGGCGAGGTGGTGATCGAGGTCGAAGACGACGGCATCGGCATGAGCCAGGCCCAATTGGGAGAACTGTTCACGCCCTTCAACCGCCTGGGACGCGACCAGCCCGATGCCGCCGGCAAGCCCGGCAGCCATGGCACCGGCATCGGCCTGGTGATCTGCCGCAAGCTGGCCGACCTGATGTCTGGCGAACTGAGCGTGAGCAGCACCGATGGCGCGGGCTCGCTCTTCAGCCTGCGCCTGCCCCGGCCTGTGGGTGAGCCCACGCGCGTCAGCGTCACCTCGTCCATGCCGCTGATGCCCAGCATCAGCATCGGCACGGTGCTCTACATCGAGGACAACGATGCCGACCGCCAGTTGATGCGCGACCTGTTGCAGCAGCGCCCTGGCATCACCCTGATGAGCGCGCCGACCGCCGCCCAGGGCCTGATGCTGGCCAGCGAGGCCGACCTGGTGCTGCTGGACCTGGACCTGCCCGATCAGCCCGGCCTGGCGGTGTTGCGGGCCCTGAAAGCCGACACCCGCGTACGCAGCACGCCGGTGATCGTGGTGTCGGCCGAAAGCCGGCCCCAGCGCATCGACGAATGCTTTGATGCCGGTGCGGCGCAATTTCTCACCAAGCCGCTGGACGCCAAGCTCACGCTGCGCGCCATCGACGACGGGCTGGCCAGCAGCTGACTGCACGCAGGCAGGTGCGTTCGGTCTTGAGCCCTGTCAGCCGTTCAGTCGTTCAGCCCAGCAGCCCGCGCTGGCGGGCCTCGAAGATGGCTTCGGCCTTCGAGTTGACTTTCAGCTTGCCGTAGATGCGGCGCACATAGGTCAGCGCCGTGTGGCGCGATATCTGAAGCATCACGGCAATTTCATCGGCGGTGTAGCCCCGCGTGATCAGCTGCAGTACCTCGTGCTCGCGCGCCGACAAGGTGGTGGCATCGGTATCGCTCCGGCGCTCGGCCGGGCCCGCAGGCTGGCCGGCCGTTGCACTGCCAGCCGGAGCGCGCAGTCGCATCAACATCTGGCGCGCGATCAAGGGGCTGATCGGGCTGCCGCCGGCATGCAGGCTGCGAATCTCTTCGACCAGGCTGGCCGGCTCGGCATGCTTGAGCAGGTAGCCGGCGGCACCGGCCTCGATCGAGCGGATGACATGGGCTTCGTCACCGAAGGCCGTGCTCACCATCACGCCGCAGGCCGGCCAGCGCGCCACCGTGGCGTGAATCACGTCGATGCCCGACCCGTCGGGCAGACCCAGGTCCACCAGCAGCACGTCGGCCACCGGACCGTCGAGCAGGCGCAGGCCGGCGGCGCGGCTGCAGGCGCTGCCCACCATCACCATGCCGGGCTCGGCATCGACAGCCGCCACCAGGGTGTCGAGGAAGTCCATGTCGTCCTCGACGATGGCCACGCGCAGCGGAGGGACGGCGGCGGCGCAGAGCGGTGCGGCGGGGGTTGCGACGGCGGTTGCGGCGGGATCGTTCATGTCGGTGGGCAGATTGGCAAGGCGGAGGGTCGGCGCGTCTGTGGTGGGCGGGACGCCCGCCGCGCGTCGGGCCGCCGCACCGGCACCGACAGGGCAAGCAACGCCGGTCATCATTCTCGCTGGGGAACGTGACGTGCCGTGCCCAGCCGAGGCAGGCTCAAGGTCATGCGGCAGCCTCGGCCGGTTGCCGGATCGGGCTGCCAGCTGATAAGCGCGCCCATCGCCTCGGCGCGGCGCTGCTGGGTGGCCAGGCCCTGGCGGCCGCTGCGCAGCGCCTGCGACAGCTCGAAACCTGGGCCGTCGTCAGTGATCTGCACTTGCACCCACTGCGCGTCGAACAGGGTACGCACGTAAATTTCGGTGGCCGGTGCATGCTGGATCGCGTTGCTCAGCGTCTCCTGCAGGATGCGCAGGATGTGCAGCGCGCAGTGCGGGTCCAGCCATTCGAGGCGCGGCAGGTCACTGACCGCCCAGCGCAGCTGGATGCCCGCCGCCTTCAGCCGGTTGCCAAGTCGGTGGCGCAACGTGGCCAGCAGCAGCAGCA
>JANOAQ010000110.1:0-3950 GCA_031411195.1 Burkholderiaceae bacterium
TGGTCGCCTACCTTGATCATGATGTGCATCTCCTTTAGTGCTGTGTGAAGGTTGTCGGCCCATGAAAAACGGCCGGCCGCCAGTATCCCAGCGTCCGGCCATTGCGGGCCTGAAGGGGCCGCAAGGCCCCCAGTGTCCTGCGGCTTAGATCAGACCCGCCTTCTTGATCAAGCGAGTCACGACCCAAGACTTCGTCTTGCTGATCGGCCGGCCCTCGGCGATCTCGACCTGGTCGCCCAAGTGGTATTCGCCTTGTTCGTCATGGGCCTGGTACTTGCGCGAGCGACCGACGATCTTGCCGTAGAGCTCGTGGGTGACACGGCGCTCGACCAACACAGTCACGGTCTTGCTGCGCTTGTCGCTGACCACGCGGCCCACCAGGGTGCGCGTATTCTTGACAGCGGCGGCGGCTGCAGGCGCTGCCGTTGCAACTTGGGCTTCGCTCATTTGGCGGCTCCCTTCTTCTTCTCGACCAGAATGGTTTTAGCGCGCGCAATGTCGCGGCGCGTCTGGCCCAGGGTTTGGTGGTTGGCCAGCTGTTGCGTGGCCTTCTGCATGCGCAGACCGAAGTGGGCCTTGAGGAGGTCGGTGACTTCCTTCTCGAGGCCGGCAACGTCCTTGGCGCGGAGATCTGATGCTTTGCTCATGGTTGCTCCGTGATCAGGTGCCGATCTGGCGCACGACAAAGGTGCAACGCAACGGCAGCTTGGCAGCGGCCAGCGTGAACGCTTCGCGGGCGAGGGTCTCGGGCACACCGTTCAGTTCGTACAGAACCTTGCCGGGCACGATCTCGGCCACGTAGTACTCAGGGTTGCCCTTGCCGTTGCCCATGCGTACTTCGGCAGGCTTCTGCGAGATCGGCTTGTCGGGAAAGATGCGGATGAAGATGCGGCCGCCACGCTTGATGTGGCGCGAAATCGCCCGACGGGCGGCTTCGATCTGGCGAGCCGTGATGCGGCCACGCTCGGTGGCCTTGAGGCCGAATTCGCCGAACGAAACACCGGCGCCGCGGGTGGCGACGCCGGTGTTGCGGCCCTTCTGTTCCTTGCGGTATTTGCGGCGTGCTGGTTGCAGCATGTTGATAGCTCCTTAGGCTGCGCCGGTGCCCGGCGCGGCGATTTTTCGCACGCGTTTGGCAGCAGGCTTGCCGTCAGCGCCGACTTCCGCCGGCTTGCTGTCGGCGGGGGCGGCATCGCTGCGCGGACCGCGATCAGCGCCAGGGCGCGGACCACGGCGATCGGGGGCGCCAGGGCCACCGGGACGTGGGCCACGACGCGGGCGGTTGTCATCCGGTGCATCGGTCTTGGCGGTGCCCGGCGCGTCACCGCGGCCGAGGTTGTCACCGCGGTAGACCCACACCTTGCAACCGATCACACCGTAGGTCGTTTTGGCTTCCGAAAACCCGTAGTCGATGTCGGCGCGCAGGGTGTGCAGCGGCACGCGGCCTTCGCGGTACCACTCGCAACGGGCGATTTCGATACCGTTGAGGCGGCCCGACGACATGATCTTGATGCCCAGCGCGCCAAGTCGCATCGCGTTCTGCATCGCGCGCTTCATCGCACGGCGGAACATGATGCGCTTCTCGAGCTGCTGGGTGATCGAGTCTGCGATCAGTTGCGCATCGATTTCGGGCTTGCGCACTTCCTCGATGTTCACGGCCACTGGCACGCCCAGGCGCTTGGTCAGTTCAGCCTTGAGGTTTTCGATGTCCTCGCCCTTCTTGCCGATCACCACGCCCGGTCGGGCCGAGAAGATGGTGATGCGGGCGTTTTTGGCGGGGCGCTCGATCAGGATTCGCGAGACGGCGGCGTTCTTGAGCTTCTTCTTGAGGTACTCACGAACGTCGAGGTCTTCGGCCAGCATGCCGGCGAAGTTGCGGTTCGATGCGTACCAGCGTGAAGCCCAGGCACGGGTAACCGACAGGCGAAAACCGGTCGGATGGATCTTTTGTCCCATAGTCTTCCCTCAGCCTTTCAGTTGCCGACCGTCACATAGATGTGACAGGTGGGCTTGCTGATGCGGTTACCCCGGCCCTTGGCGCGCGCCGAGAAGCGCTTCAGCGTGGCGCCTTGCTCGATGTAGATCGAGGTGATCTTCAGGTCATCGATGTCGGCGCCGTCGTTGTGCTCGGCGTTCGCGATTGCGGACTCCAGGGCTTTCTTGACGATGCCGGCAGCCTTCTTTTGCGTGAATGCAAGGATGTTCAGAGCCTGGTCGACCCGCTTGCCGCGAACCAGGTCGGCAACAAGCCGGCCTTTGTCAGCAGACAGTCGGACGCCACGGACGATTGCTTTGGTTTCCATCGTCGGCCCCTTACTTCTTCGCCTTCTTGTCCGCGGGGTGGCCCTTGAAATTCCGGGTCATCGCGAACTCGCCGAGCTTGTGGCCAACCATCTGGTCGGTCACATACACGGGGATGTGCTGTTTGCCGTTGTGCACGGCGATGGTGAGGCCGATGAAGTCCGGGAGGATCGTCGAACGACGGGACCAGGTCTTGATCGGCTTCTTGTCCTTGCCAGCCACTGCCTTGTCGGCCTTGGCTTGCAGGTGGTGGTCCACAAAGGGACCCTTCTTGAGTGAGCGTGCCATGGCGGACCCTTACTTCTTGCGACGCGAGACGATCATGCCTTGCGTACGCTTGTTGCTGCGAGTGCGGTAGCCCTTGGTCAACGTGTTCCACGGAGACACCTGAGCCTGACCCTCGCCAGTGCGGCCTTCGCCGCCACCGTGCGGGTGGTCCACCGGGTTCATGGCGACACCGCGGACGGTCGGGCGGATGCCCTTCCAGCGGCGGGCGCCGGCCTTGCCGTACTGGCGCAGGTTGTGCTCTTCGTTCGACACTTCGCCGATGGTGGCGCGGCAGTCGATGTGGATCTTGCGAACCTCACCCGAACGCAGGCGAACCTGAGCGTAGATGCCTTCCCGCGCCATCAACGTGACGGAGGTGCCAGCCGAGCGCGCAATCTGCGCACCCTTGCCAGGCGCCATCTCCACGCAGTGGATCGTGGAGCCCACCGGGATGTTGCGGATCGGCAGCGTATTGCCCGCCTTGATGGGCGCCTCGGCACCGCTCAACAGCTTGGCACCCACTTCAAGCCCGCGCGGGGCGATGATGTAGCGGCGCTCGCCATCGGCATACACCACCAGCGCGATGTGCGCCGTGCGGTTCGGGTCGTATTCGATCGTCTCAACCTTGGCGGGGATGCCGTCCTTGTTGCGAACGAAGTCGACGACACGGTAGTGATGCTTGTGACCGCCACCCTTGTGGCGAACCGTGATGTGACCGTTGTTGTTGCGGCCGGAGTTCTGCTTCTGGGGCTCGAGCAGAGAAGCCTCGGGCGCGCCTTTGTGCAGGTGCTTGTGCACCACTTTGACCACGGCGCGGCGGCCGGGCGAGGTGGGTTTGACTTTGACGACGGCCATGATTTACGCGGCCTCCCCGGAGAAGTTGAGCTCCTGGCCCGGCTTCAACGACACATACGCCTTCTTGGCGTGGTCGCGGCGGCCGATACGGCCACCGAAGCGCTTGGTCTTGCCCTTCTGGTTGACGACGGTCACGCCCTGCACTTCGACCTTGAACAGCAGCTCGACGGCGGCCTTGATCTCGGGCTTGGTGGCATCGCGCAGCACCTTGAACATCACCTGGTTGTGCTTTTCGGCAACGCTCGTGGCCTTTTCAGACACGATGGGCGCCACCAGCACCTGGGCCAGGCGGCCCTCGCTGAACTTGAGGTTCATAGCACCGTGGCTCATGCGAACATCTCCTTGAGCTGCTCGATCGCGGCCTTGGTCACCAGCACCTTCTTGTAGAAGACGAGGGACAGCGGATCGGCGTAACGCGGCTCGATCACCAGCACGTTGGGCAGGTTGCGCGAGGCAAGCGCCAGGTTCTCGTCGACGTTGTCAGCGATCACCAGCACTGATTCAAGGCCCATGGCCTTGAACTTGGC
>JANOAQ010000111.1:0-4902 GCA_031411195.1 Burkholderiaceae bacterium
CCGCCCGCGCCATGCCCAGCGATTGGCTGGCGATGCCGATGCGCCCACCTTCCAGGCCCGACAGCGCGATCTTCAGGCCCTGGCCTTCTTCGCCGATGCGGTTGGCCACGGGCACGCGGCAGTTGTCGAACACGATCTGCGCCGTGTCGCTGGCATGCTGGCCCATCTTGTCTTCGACCCGCGCCACCGTGTAGCCGGGCGTGTTGGTGGGCACCAGGAAGGCGCTGATGCCCCGCTTGCCGGCGGCCTTGTCGGTGACCGCCATGACGATGGCCACGTCGCCGTTCTTGCCGCTGGTGATGAACTGCTTGACGCCGTTGAGCACGTAGTGGTCGCCCTCCCCATCGCCATCACCATCCTGCCCACGGACGGCAGTTGTCTTCAACCCGCCCGCCTCGCTGCCCACATGCGGCTCGGTCAGGCAGAAGGCGCCCAGCATGTCGCCCCGCGCCAGGGGCTTCAAGAAACGCTCTTTCTGCTCGGCATTGCCAAAGGCCATCAGGATGGAGCACACCGGGCAGTTGTTGACGCTGACCACGGTGCTGGTGGCGCCGCAACCAGCGGCCACTTCTTCCAGGATGATGGCCAGGGCCAGGTAGTCGAGCCCGGCGCCGTCCCATTCGGCGGGCACGGCCACGCCGTAGCAGCCCAGGTCGGCCAGGCCGCGCAGTTGCGCCTTGGGGAACTCGCAGCTCTTGTCCCAGGCGGCGGCGTGGGGCGCGATCTCGGCCTGCACAAACTGGCGCACTGCCTCTTGCACGGCGCGGTGGTCGTCACTGAGCAGCATGGTGGTCTTTCGATTCGGGGGTCACCAGGCCAGAGGTTGGCCGTCGTGGTTGAAGAAGCCACCGTTGTCGGCGGGGGTCAGGCGGGCCAGGGTGGCGCGCAGGTCGGCAGCGCTGCGCGGCACGGTCAGCGGTGCCGAGGCGCCGCCCATGTCGGTCTGCACCCAGCCCGGGTGCACGGCGATGCAGGTGGCGCGTCCGGCCAGGGCCAGCGAGGCATCCTTGAGCACCGAGTTGAGCGCCGCCTTGGACGCGCGGTAAAGCCATCCGCTGGACGCACTGCGCTGGCCGATCGAGCCCATCAGCGACGACAACACGGCCAGCCGCGCGCCGGGCGCCAGGGCTTCGGCCACCTGCGGCAGCAGGCGCATGGCGGCCAGCACATTGGTGTGCATCACGGCGTCGAACTCGTCGTCGATGGGTGGCTGCAGACCGGTGCTGCGCGGGCCGTAGACGCCCGCCACCAGCCACACCGCGTCGAAGGCTTCACCGTCGATCTGCCAGGCCAGGCCCGAACAGCCGGCGGCGGTGGCCACATCCAGCCGCAGGGCCTTGGCGCCCAGCTCGGCCAGGCGGGCCAGGCCGGCGTCGTCGCGGGCGGTGGCGGTGACGGCGATGCCTTCGGCCCGGTACTGGCGCACCAGTTCCAGGCCGATGCCGCGGGAGGCGCCGATGACCAGGGCGTGCTTCATCGCGGTCGGCCGCCTACAGCATCTCGACGGCCAGGGCCGTGGCCTCGCCGCCGCCAATGCACAGCGCCGCCACGCCGCGCTTGAGCCCCTGCTTGCGCAGCGCGCCAAGCAGGGTAACGACGATGCGCGCACCGCTGGCGCCGATGGGGTGGCCCAGCGCGCAGGCGCCGCCATGCACGTTGACGATGTCGTGCGGCAGGTCGAACTCCTGCATCGCCGCCATGGTGACAGCGGCAAAAGCCTCGTTCACCTCCCACAGGTTGACGCTCTTGGCATCCCAGCCGGCCTTCTTGAGCACCTTGGTGATGGCGCCGGCCGGCGCGGTGGCAAACCATTCGGGGGCCTGGGCATGCACCGAGTGCGCCACGATGCGGGCGATGGGTGTGGCGCCGTACTGGCGTGCGGTGGACTCGCGCATCAGCACCAGGGCACTGGCGCCGTCACTGATGCTGCTGGCATTGGCGGCGGTGATGGTGCCGTCCTTCTTGAACGCGGGCTTGAGGCCCGGGATCTTGTCGAGCTTGGCCTTGCGCGGCTGTTCGTCTTGCGAGATGACGGTGTCGCCCGCCTTGCCCGGCAGGCTGACGGGCGCCATTTCCCATGCAAAGCTGCCGTCTTCGTTGGCGGTGCGGGCGCGCAGGGTGGACGTGATGGCGTACTGGTCTTGCGCCGCTCGGCTGAAGCCGTACTTGGCCACGCACTGCTCGGCAAACACGCCCATGGCCTTGCCACGCTCGTAGGCATCTTCCAGGCCGTCGATGGCCATGTGGTCGAACAGTTGCGCGGCGCCGTACTTCACGCCCTTGCGGGCGAACATCAGGTGGGGCGCATTCGTCATGCTCTCCATGCCGCCGGCCACCACCACGTTGGCGCTGCCGGCCGCCAGCATGTCGTGGCCGAACATCATGGCGCGCATGCCGCTGCCGCACATCTTGGAAAGCGTCACGGCCCCAGCGCTGTCGGGCACGCCGGCCCGGCGCATGGCCTGGCGCGCGGGCGCCTGGCCCTGGCCGGCCATCAGGCAGTTGCCCATCAGCACCTCGTCGATGGCATCGCCGGGCATGCCGGCACGTTCGACGGCGGCTTTGATGGCCACGGAGCCTAGCTCCCAGGCGGCAAGCGACGAAAAATCACCCAGCAGGCCCCCGATGGGTGTGCGGGCAGCAGAGACGATGACGATGGAATCGGCCATTGAGGGCTCCTGTGGTGCGGTGAAAGATGGGGCGGCCAGTCGGCACGCAAACTTGGGGCCGTTCTACACGGCCCCGGCTTCGGTGACGGGGTCGGCAGGATGGGCTACCGCCACTTGCTGCTGGCGGTAGCGCTGCTTGACCAGGGCCAGGGCGGTGTCGTAGGCCAGCCCCACTTCGGTCGCCGAGGTGGCGGTGATCTTCAGGTCTTCGAGCAGGCCGTTGTGCAGGCCGTACACCCAGCCGTGCACCACCACGCTCTGGCCGCGCTGCCAGGCATCGGTCACCACGGTGGTGCGGCACACATTGCGGGCCTGCTCCAGCACATTCAGCTCGACCAGGGCGTTGACCTGCAGGCTCTCGTGCAGGCCGGCCAGAAAGCCTTCGTGCGCATCACGCACGTCCTGCACATGGCGCAGCCAGTTGTCGACCAGACCGGCGCGCTGGTTGGTCATGGCGGCACGCACGCCGCCGCAGTTGCTGTGGCCCACCACGATGATGTGGCTGACCTTCAGCGCATCCACCGCGTACTGGATGACCGACAGCGCATTGAGGTCGCTGTGCACCAGCAGGTTGGCCACGTTGCGGTGCACGAACAGCTCGCCCGGCAGCAGGCCCACCAGGTCGTTGGCCGGCACCCGGCTGTCGGCGCAGCCTATCCACAGGTATTGCGGGGTCTGCTGGTTGAGCAGGCGGGTGAAGAAGCCGGGCTCGCGCTGCTCGGTGGTGGCCGCCCAATCGCGGTTCTTCTCAAACAGTTCCTGCAGTTCGATGCTCATGGACAGCGGGCCTCCGGCCTGGAAATGTTGCAGCGCACAGTTTACGTAGCCAGGCCTTCAGCCAGCTTGCTGGCGCCTGGGTTGGTCGGCCGGTAGGCGGCCCACTGCGCCACGTCGAGCACTTGGCCGGCCTTGATGATGCTGCGCGGGAGGTGGGCTTCCAGCAGGTAGCCAGCCTTGGCCGCCACCGCCTGCGAGCCGGCATTGCGCGCATAGATCGGTGCCACGATGCGCTGAACCGCCGGCCAGTGGGCCCAGGCCCAGGCCGTCACCCGCGCCAGTGCGGCACTGGTGATGCCCCGGCGCCAGTGCGCCTGGCCGATCCAGTAGCCCGCTACCGCATTGCAGGCGTGCATGCCCTGCTTGGGCAGCAGGCTGATGCTGCCAATGGCCAGGCCGCCCACGTCGATGGCCCACACCTGGCCGAATTCGGGTTGCTGGTGCAGGCTGGTGCACCACAACTGCGCATCGGCCAGGGTGTAGGGCTGGGGAAAGCCTTCGAACAGATTGAAGGCTACCGCCGGGTCGTTGGCGTGCTGGGCCAACGACGCAGCGTCGCCCGCGTGGAAGGCGCGCAGCGTGCAGCGCGGCCCGGCCAACGTGGGGGAGGCCGCCAATGCCGGCAGCAGGGGCGTCACATCGTCTCCGAGAACAGTTCGCGCCCGATCAGCATGCGGCGGATCTCCGACGTGCCGGCGCCGATCTCGTAGAGCTTGGCATCGCGCCACAGGCGGCCCAGCGGGTAGTCGTTGATGTAGCCGTTGCCGCCGAAGATCTGCACGCCTTCACCGGCCATCCAGGTGGCTTTTTCGGCGCACCACAGGATGACGCTGGCGCAGTCCTTGCGCACCTGGCGGACATGCTCGGCGCCCAGCTTGTCCAGGTTCTTGGCCACGGTGTAGGCAAAGCTGCGGCCGGCCTGCAGCACGGTGTACATGTCGGCCACCTTGCCCTGGATGAGCTGGAACTCGCCGATGCTGGTGCCGAACTGCTTGCGGTCGTGGATGTAGGGGATCACGTTGTCCATCACGCTTTGCATGATGCCCAGCGGGCCGCCGGTGAGCACGGCGCGCTCGTAGTCCAGGCCGCTCATCAGCACGCGGGCGCCGTTGTTCAGGCCACCCAGGATGTTGGCCGCCGGCACCTCGACGTTCCGGAACACCAGTTCACCGGTGTGGCTGCCGCGCATGCCCAGCTTGTCCAGCTTCTGCGCGATCGAAAAGCCGGGCATGCCCTTCTCGATCAGGAAGGCGGTGACGCCACGCGCTCCGAGCTCGGGTTCGCTCTTGGCATACACCACCAGGGTGTCGGCATCAGGGCCGTTGGTGATCCACATCTTGCTGCCGTTGAGCAGGTAGTAGCCGCCCTTGTCCTCGGCCTTTAACTTCATGCTCAGCACGTCCGAGCCGGCGCCCGGTTCGCTCATGGCCAGGGCGCCCACATGCTCGCCGGTGAT
>JANOAQ010000112.1:0-4784 GCA_031411195.1 Burkholderiaceae bacterium
CCTTTGTGGACCTGGGTGTGCACCAGGACGGGTTGGTGCATGTCAGCCAGCTGAGCAACAAGTTCGTCACCGACGCCCGTGAAGTCGTCAAGACTGGCGACATCGTCAAGGTGCACCTGGCCGACCGCCATGCCGGCGGGCGCATCGTGTCGTGCCTCGAAGGCGGCTATGCCTTGAGCGCGCTGGCGCGCAGCGTGGTGGCGCATGTGCGCGTGCTCGCGGATGTGTGATTCCGCCCCCTTGGTCCAATGAACGGTCTTGAGTTCCTGAAGGAACTGTTCACCGACCTGGTTCGCCCGAGCGCCCTGCTGGAGCTGGCGGTGCTGCTGGCTTGCCTGGGCATGGCCTGGCTGGTGGCCACGCGGCTGCGGCCCCGAGCCGAGGTACCGCACGCCCCAGGCGGCATCTGGTTCGGGCAGCGCGGCTTCGACGGGGTGCTGTTTCCGCTGCTGGCGCTGGCCCTGGCGGCGGTGGCACGGCTGCTGCTGCGCGGGCATTTGCCGGTGGCGGTGTTCCAGGTGGCCATCCCGGTGCTGGTGAGCCTGGCCTTGATCCGCGTGTCGGTGCGTGTGCTGCATGCGGCGTTTCCCAATTCGGCCCTGGTGCGCGCCTGCGAGCGCACGCTCAGCTGGGGCGTGTGGGCGGCCACGGTGCTGTGGATCACCGGCCTGCTGCCAACCGTGCTGGAAGAGTTGGAAGCCCTGAGCTGGAAGATCGGCGGCAGCGTGGTGTCGCTGCGCTCGTTGATCGAAGGCACGCTCAGCGCGGTGGCGGTGCTGCTGCTGATGCTGTGGCTGTCGGCCAGCATCGAGGCGCGCCTGATGCGCGCCGACAAGGTACACCTGAGTGTGCGCAAGATGGCCGCCAACGGCACCCGCGCCGGCCTGCTGCTGCTGGGCCTGCTGATCGCATTGTCCGCCGCCGGCATCCCTTTGGGCGCCTTGAGCGTGATGGGCGGCGCGGTGGGGGTGGGCATCGGCCTGGGCCTGCAGAAGCTGGCGGCCAACTACGTGTCGGGCTTCGTGGTGCTGGCCGAGCGCTCGATGCGCATCGGCGACATGGTGCGGGTGGACAACTTCGAAGGCCGCATCAGCGACATCACCGCCCGCTACACCGTGATCCGTGCGGCCAATGGCCGCGAGAGCATCGTGCCCAACGAGATGCTCATCACCCAGCGGGTCGAGAACTTCTCCTTCGCCGACCCCAAGGTGGCGATGACGACGGTGGTGCAGGTGGCCTACGGCACCGACCTGACCGCGCTGACACCGCAACTGCAGGCGGCCATGGCCGGTGTGGACCGGGTACTGCCCGACCCGGCGCCCGCCGTGCAACTGAGCAACTTTGCCGCCGACGGCCTGGAACTGACCTTGGTGTTCTGGATCGCCGATCTCGAAAACGGCCAGGGCAATGTGCGCAGCGGCGTCAATCTGGCGGTGCTGGCCGCGCTGACCTCCGCCAAGGTGGAGATCCCCTACCCCCAGCGAGTGGTCCATGCGGTGCCGGGCCCGCAGCCACCCGAGCCGGCTTGAGCGCGGTCGATCAGACCACGGTCACCGGGATGCCGGCGATGCGGGCCGACCACTCCTTGGGGCCGGTGGTGTGCACGCTGGTGCCGGTGCTGTCCACCGCCACCGTCACCGGCATGTCCTTGACGTCGAACTCGTAGATGGCTTCCATGCCCAGGTCGGCGAAGCCGAGCACCTTGGCGCCCTTGATGGCCTTGGCTACCAGGTAGGCGGCACCGCCCACGGCCATCAGGTAGGCACTCTTGTGCTTCTGGATGGCCGCGATGGCCACCGGGCCGCGCTCGCTCTTGCCGATCATGCTGATCAGGCCGGTCTGGGCCAGCATCATCTCGGTGAAGCCGTCCATGCGGGTGGCGGTGGTGGGGCCGGCCGGGCCGACCACTTCATCGCGCACCGGGTCGACCGGGCCCACGTAGTAGATGACCCGGTTGGTGAAGTCGACCGGCAGTGGCTCGCCCTTGGCCAGCATGTCCTGGATGCGCTTGTGCGCGGCATCGCGGCCGGTGAGCATCTTGCCGCTGAGCAGCAGGGTCTGGCCTGGCTTCCAGGCCGCCACCTGGGCAGGGGTGAGGGTGTTCAGATCGACCTGCTGGCTCTTGTTGTAGTCGGGCTGCCAGTGCACGTCGGGCCACAGGTCGAGGCTGGGCGGATCCAGGTAGACCGGGCCCGAGCCGTCCAGCACGAAGTGCGCATGCCGCGTGGCCGCGCAGTTGGGGATCATCGCGATGGGCTTGCTGGCCGCGTGCGTCGGGTAGGTCTTGATCTTGACGTCCAGCACCGTGGTCAGGCCGCCCAGGCCCTGCGCGCCGATGCCCAGCGCGTTGACCTTCTCGTACAGCTCGATGCGCAGTTCTTCCAGCTGGTTGCTGGGGCCCCGTTCGAGCAGTTCGTACATGTCGAGGTCGTCCATCAACGCCTCCTTGGCTATCAGCACGCACTTCTCGGCGGTACCGCCCACGCCGATGCCCAGCATGCCCGGCGGGCACCAGCCGGCACCCATGGTGGGCACGGTCTTGAGCACCCAGTCGACGATGTTGTCGCCGGGGTTGAGCATGGTCATCTTGCTCTTGTTCTCGCTGCCGCCGCCTTTGGCCGCCACGATCACGTCCAGCGTATTGCCGGGCACCACTTCCATGTGGATCACTGCGGGCGTGTTGTCCTTGGTGTTCTTGCGCGCAAAGATGGGGTCGTCCAGCACGCTGGCGCGCAGCACGTTGTCGGGGTTGAGGTAACCCTGGCGCACCCCCTGGTTCACCGCATCGGCGATGCTGCCGGTGAAGCCTGCCCACTTCACGTCCATGCCGATCTTGAGAAAGACGTTGACGATGCCGGTGTCCTGGCAGATGGGGCGCTTGCCCTCGGCGCACAGCTTCGAATTGGTCAGGATCTGAGCGATGGCGTCCTTGGCCGCCGGGCTCTGCTCGCGCGTGTAAGCCCGTGCCAGGTGGGCGATATAGTCTGTCGGGTGGTAGTAGCTGATGTACTGCAACGCGGCGGCAACGCTGTCGATCAGGTCGGCCTGGCGGATGGTTGTGGTCATGGCGGTGGGCCCGGTGAGTGATCGCCCGCCCGGGCTCGTGCCGCAGCGGGTCAGCTTGCCAGTTTACCGAAGGGACCCCGCTTGAAGACTGACACCGCCGCGCCCGCCGCCAGCCCGGCATTCCTGCGTTTCTTCGCCCATGAATCGGCTGGCGGCATCGTGCTGGCCCTGGCTGCAGCGTTGGCGCTGGTCATCAGCAACTCGGCCTGGCAACCCGCCTATGAAGCGCTGGTGCAGATGCCGGTGCAGCTCAGCCTGGGGCAGTGGCTGGTGCTCAAGAAGCCGGCCGTGGTGTGGGTCAACGACCTGTGGATGGCGGTGTTCTTCCTGCTGGTGGGGCTGGAGATCAAGCGCGAGTTCGTCGAGGGTGAACTGGCCGACCGGCGCCAGGCCCGGCTGCCGGCGGTGGCTGCCCTGGGGGGCATGGCCGTGCCGGCACTGGTTTATGTGCTGTGCAATCTGGGCGATGCCTCGGCGCTGCGCGGCTGGGCGATTCCTGCAGCCACCGACATCGCCTTTGCCATCGGCATCGTCATGCTGCTGGGCCCGCGGGTGCCGGCCTCGCTCAAGGTGTTTTTGACGGCCGTGGCCATCATCGACGACCTGGGTGCCATCGTGGTCATCGCCTTGTTCTACACCGACAATCTGTCGCTGCTCATGCTGGCCGGCGCGGGCGCGGGAATCGTGCTGATGTTCGGCCTCAACCGTGCGGGCGTGCGTCGGGTGGATGTCTACCTGGCCATCGGCCTGCTGGTGTGGCTGTGCGTACTGAAGTCGGGCGTGCACGCCACGCTGGCCGGTGTGGTGACGGCCCTGGCCATCCCGATGCGGGCGCCCGATTGGGAAAAGTCGGGCCACTCACCCGCGCAAGACCTGGAGCACGGCCTGCACCCCTGGGTGGCCTTCGGCGTGCTGCCGGTGTTTGCGTTTTGCAATGCCGGTGTGTCGCTCGACGGTGTGAAGCTGGCCACGCTGGCCGAAGGCATCCCGCTGGGCATCACCGCCGGCCTGCTGCTGGGCAAGGCCGTGGGCGTGTTCGGCAGCCTGGTGCTGATGGTGCGCGGCGGCCTGGCGGCCCGGCCAGCGGGTGCCAGCTGGCTGCAGTGCTTCGGCGTGGCGGTGTTGTGTGGCATCGGTTTCACGATGAGCCTGTTCATCGGGGGCCTGGCCTTCGAAGGGCTGGACCCCGCTTATGAGATACGGCTCAAAGTGGGCGTGCTGGCCGGCTCGCTGTTGTCCGCGTTGGCCGGCACGGCGGTGCTGGTGGTGGCCCACCGGCGCACCTGAGGGGCAGCCGGCGCGGGCCAAGGTGAGCGCCGGGCACCGACATCAGTGCTTGCCGCCCGTCGCCCCAGACGGGTGCATGATCCGGTCGGCCCACGCGATGGCCAGTGCCGAGAACAAGAAGGCGATGTGGATGATGGTCTGCCACATCAGCACCTTGTCGGTGTAGTTGGCGGCATTGATGAAGGTCTTGAGCAGGTGGATTGAGCTGATGCCGATGATGGCCGTGGCCAGCTTTACCTTCAGCACCGACGCGTTCACCTGGTCCAGCCACTCGGGCTGGTCGGGATGGCCGTCCAGCCGCAGGCGGGAGACAAAGGTCTCGTAGCCGCCGATGATCACCATGATCAGCAGGTTGCTGATCATCACCACGTCGATCAGCGCCAGGACCACCAGCATGATGATGGTTTCGTTCAGGTGGGTGATGGGCTCGT
>JANOAQ010000113.1:0-6402 GCA_031411195.1 Burkholderiaceae bacterium
TCCACGCGCTCAAGAAGATCCTGCATGACCGCGGCATCAGCACGGCGGTCGGCGACGAAGGCGGCTTTGCGCCCAGCGTCGAAAGCCACGAAGCGGCGATCCAGCTGATCCTGGAAGCGATCGACAAGGCCGGCTACACCGCCGGCACGCAGATCGCGCTGGGCCTCGACTGCGCCGCCAGCGAGTTCTACAAGGACGGCCACTACGTGCTGTCGGGCGAGAACCTCACGCTGTCGGCCGAAAACTGGACCGACATGCTGGCCACCTGGGTCGACAAGTACCCCATCATCAGCATCGAAGACGGCATGCACGAAGGCGACTGGGCGGGCTGGAAGCACCTGTCCGACCGCCTGGGCAAGAAGGTTCAACTGGTGGGCGACGACCTGTTCGTCACCAACACCAAGATCCTCGAGCGCGGCATCAAGGAAGGCGTGGCCAACTCCATCCTGATCAAGATCAACCAGATCGGTACGCTGACCGAAACCTTTGCCGCCATCGAGATGGCCAAGCGCGCCGGCTGGACGGCCGTGATCAGCCACCGCTCGGGCGAGACCGAGGATTCGACCATCGCCGACATCGCCGTGGGCACCAATGCTGGCCAGATCAAGACCGGCTCGATGAGCCGCAGCGATCGCATGGCCAAGTACAACCAGTTGCTGCGCATCGAAGAAGACCTGGGCGACGTGGCCTACTACCCTGGCCGTTCGGCCTTCTACAACCTTCGCTGAGTCCCAAGGCCGGGCCCGCCACCATGCGCACCGTCACCATCGCCCTGCTGTTGCTGCTGGCCGGTGTGCAGGCTGAACTGTGGATGGGCGATGGTGGCCTGCCAGCGGTGATGCGGCTGCAATCGCAGTTGACGACCCGCCAGCAAGCCAATGCCGCCCAGCGCCAGGCCAACCAGCGACTGACGGCCGAGGTGGACGACCTGCGCCAAGGCCTGGAGATGGTGGAAGAGCGGGCCCGTGCCGACCTGGGCATGGTCAAGCCCGACGAGATCCTGGTGCAGTACGCCCGCCGCTGAAGCGGCCGCAGCCCATCTGCCAACCACCTGGACCGGGCGCCCGACCGGCCAGCCCCACATGCCCGATCTGCTTTCAGCCACCGCCCCCCTGATGGTGCCGGCCTTCCGCCTGGCCGGCAGCAACGTGAGCTGGCTGGAACTGCTGGCCATGGCACTGTCGGTGGGGATGGTGCTGTGCAATTTGCGGGTCAATCCGCTGGGCTGGCCGCTGGCCATCGCCGCTTCGGCCCTTTATGGGGTGCTGTTCGCGCAGAGCAAGCTTTATGGCGAGGCCACGCTGCAATTGGTGTTCGTCGCCCTGGCGCTTTGGGGTTGGTGGCAGTGGCTGCGCGGCACCACCGCCCAGGGCGCACCCCTGGTGGTGCGCCGCCTGGGTGCCCGCGGGCGCTGGCTGGCCCTGGGCGCCACGGCCCTGGGCTGGCCCCTGGTGGGCTGGTTGCTGTCGCGCACCACCGACAGCGATGTGCCTTACCTGGACGCCCTGCCTACCGTGGGCAGCGTGGTCGGGCAGTACCTGCTGGGCCGCAAGTGGCTGGAAAACTGGCCCGCCTGGGTGGCTGTCAACCTGGTCAGCCTGGTGCTGTTCGCCACCAAGGGTCTGTGGTTGACCGTGGGCTTGTACGCGCTGTTTGCCGTGCTGGCATTGGCGGGCTGGCGGGCCTGGACTTCCCTGCTGCGCCAACAGGATGCGGCCGAACAGAAAGCCAGCGGTGCCTGACGCCCTGCGCATCGCCATCCTGGGCGCCGAAAGCACCGGCAAGACCCAGCTGGCCCAGGCGCTGGCGGCCGAGTTGCGCCGGCTCACCGCCCTGCCCTGCACCTGGGTGCCCGAGCACCTGCGGGCCTGGTGCGATGCCCGGGGCCGCACGCCTCGGGCCGATGAGCAGGCCGGCATCGCGGCGCATCAGCAGGCCCTGATCGACGAGGCGGCGCGCGCGCATGCGGTGGTGGTGTGCGACACCACGCCGCTGATGACCGCGGTCTACAGCCTGCGCATCTTCAACGATGCCAGCCTGCTGGCGCCGGCCATCGCCCTGCAGCGCGGCTGCGCCATCACTTTGCTGACGGCACTGGACATCACCTGGCAAGCCGACGGTCTGCAGCGCGATGGTCCGCAGGTGCGTCAGCCGGTGGACGACCTGCTGCGTGCCCAATTGCTGGGCCACGGGCTGCCGTGGGCGCTGGTGTCGGGCCAGGGCGAGCGTCGCCTGGCCACGGCCCTGGATGCCGTAACGCCCTTGCTGCGCCGGCTGGCACCTGCCGCCAGCGGGCTGTTCACGCGGCTGGCCGAACGTGACGCGGCACAGCCAAAGTGGCAATGGGCCTGTGAGAACTGTGATTCACCCGAATGCGAGCATGCGCTGCAGCAGCAGCGCGGAAAGCCCCAACCGGCCGCCTGATCAGCGGCTGCCAGCCGCGTGATCAGCGGCTGCCGGTTGGCAGCAGGCGCTCGCTGGCCGGCAAGGCGGCCTGGGGATCGAGCTCGATGGCCACCTGGGTGCACACGGCGCGGCACAGCGTGGCCACCCGCTCGCTGTGCAGGCGGTAGTAGATCTGGGTGCTGTCACGGCGCTTGCCCAGCACACCGGCCCGGTACAGCGTGGACAAGTGCTGCGACATGTTGGGCTGGGTGGTTGCGATCTCGGCGAGCAGCTGCGAGACATTCTTTTCGCCATGGCACAGCGCGCCAATGATCTTCAGCCGGATCGGGGTCGACAGCAGCGAGAACAACTCGGCCACCGATTCAAAAACCGCGTCCGCGCTCTCATTGGGCTGCATGGCGTCCAGGCTCCTTCAAGTTGAACCTGATTTTATGCTTACACACGAATGTTTGGCGACACCGAGGTGACCCGCCCTGCCTTCATTTGAACCGGTAGTGGTCTCGCTGCAGCACCGCGGCCACGGCGGCCACGTCTTCAGGAAACATCTGCAGGTTCAACTCGGTATTGCAGCGCTCCACCATCGCCAGCAAGGCGGCCGGTCGATTGATGCGGCCGGTGCGCTGGTAGATGGCGCTGCCGTCTCCACCCACGCGCCGCACATGGCAGTCCTTGCATTGGTGCTGGCGCAGCAGTTGCTCGCCCAGCTTCAAGTCGGCGCCACGAAACTCGGCCGGGCCGTCGGCCAGCGCCGTACCGGGCAAGCCGAAGGCCCATGCCAAAACCCAACCCAGGCTCACCTGGCGGGCCGTTCGTCCGGGCCAGGGCCGGTCATGGCCAGCATGATTCACACGGGGGGCTCGCATCGCACGATGTTGCCACGCTCAGGCCCGTGCCCAGCGCGCAAGCCCCATCACGTCGTCGGCGAACATTTCACCCGGAATCACTTCTCGCAGGCGGCCCTGGCGGTCGAGCACACAGGTCAGCGGGGTGATACGACGCTCGCTCAGCACCGCATGCAGGGGCTGTTCATCCAGGCTGACGTCGAAGGTCCAGCCCTGGGCAGCCATGTGGCGCTGCATGGCGTCGGCCTGCCGGTCATGCGCGACACCCAGCACCTGCAGCGGCCAACCTGCACTGGCCTGCAGCAGGCGCTGCACGTGTTGGTTGTGGCGGCCGCAGTAGGCGCAGGTGGTGGCAAAGAAAACGATGACAGCCGCCTTGTGCTGCAGCGCCGGGGCCGGTAGCGGGCGGCCATCGAGCAGGCGAACGCGCGGCCAGACCACGGGTGCACCTGCAGCCGCCTGCGCCAGGCCGAACGCCGGGGCCAGGCCGGTAACTGCACCTGCGACCCAGGCCACGCCCGCGCACAAACTACTGCGCCGGGCATGGCTCGGGGGGGTGGGGCCGGTCACGGCGCTTCGCGCTCCATCAGCAGGTAGGTGTTGTAGGCATTCATGCGGTTGACGGCGGCAAACAAGGGCAAGTGCGAAAACGCCGACCAGTCGGTTCGACTGTAGGCCTCGTCGAAGGGCTCCAGCGCCCGGGCGGCATCGCCCATGGCCCGCCGCAGATAAATCAGGTAGTCGCGTGTCTGGCGCAGGTCGGCTGCAGGGTCGGTCGACAGCGGCCCATGGCCGGGCACCAGCACCTTGGCCTGCAGGTCGAGCATGCGGTCCAGCGCCGTGATCCAGCGCCGGCTGTCAGCCTGGCCCACGTAGGGGATGCGCCCCCGAAAGACAATGTCGCCCGCAAACAGCACGCCGTTGAGGGTGTCGTGCACCACCACATCTTCGGTGGTGTGCGAGGGGCCGACATGGCGCACCCGAAACTGGCGTTGCCCGATCTGCAGCATCAGGTCTGCCTCGCTGCCGCCCTCGCCCAGCCACACATCGGGCGCCACGAGGCGGGTGTTCTCGTCGACCCAGGGGAACAACTCGTCCCGGCTGACTTTCAAACGCAGTGCGGCGGTGTCGGACGACAGGTAGTCGCGGCAGCCCACATGGGCCACGATGCGCGCACCTGCCTCGCGAAACACCTGCAGGCCGTAGAGGTGGTCGGCATGGCAGTGCGTGACCACCACGTAGCGCACCGGCAGCGGCGTCACCGCGCGGATACGCGCCAGCAATTGCCTGGCCAGCGGCGGTGAGCCCAGCGAATCGATCACCAGCACGCCTTCGGCTGTCACCACAAAAGCGGCGTTGGAGATGAAGTTCTGATTGGCTGCCGAGCCCATGGCCGACACGCCCTGCACAAACCAGGTGCCGGGCACCACTGGCTCAGGCACCATCTGCACCGTGCTGGGCACCGTGGGCACGGCCGGCTGGGCGGCCACCCCGCCCGCCAGGCCCCCCAGAATGCCCGACAGCCACAGCACGGCCACTTGACTAGCACGACGAACAAGCATCAACATCCGAGCGCCTCGCATAGGGATAGCACTACATGCAAATGTAATGATATTCAAGACACTATACGCGCCGACGACTCACTGAAGCAAGCCAGCCTGGCCAGCCCGCAAAACCCACCCTGGAGCGCCTTTGACCACACCCAAGCACCCTGCCACCCGCGCGCTGGCCTTGCTCAGCCTGGGCTTGGCCCTGTCCGCCAGCGTAGGCCAGGCCCTGGCCAAGGATCCCCAACGCCTGCGCACACGCGCCTTGGCGGCCACCTGCGCCCAGTGCCATGGCACGGACGGCCGTGCGGTCGAAGGCGAAGCCCTGGTGCGCCTGGCCGGCATGCCCAAGGACTACATCTTCAACCAGTTGCTGGCCTTCCGCACCGGCCAAAGGCCGGCAACGATCATGCACCAGATCACCCGGGGTTACTCGCAAGAGCAGCTCGAAGAGGTGGCCACCTACTTTGCCGCCCAGAAGTGAGCAGCCCGCCATGAAAAAATCAATGTCCACCATGGATCGCCGTCGCTTGCTGCAAGGCCTGGCCCTCGGCGGCGCCACCGGGGCGCTGGGGCTGCTGTCCGCCTGCGCCACCCCGGGCAGCTCACCCAGCAAGGCCCAGGTGGTGGTGGTTGGCGGGGGCTACGGCGGCGCTACCGTCGCCAAGTACATCCGCCTGCTGTCCGACCACAACATCGACGTGATGATGATCGAGCCCAGTCGGGCCTTCGTCTCTTGCCCCATCAGCAACCTGGTGCTCAGCGGTGACCGCACCATGGCCGACATCACCAACCCCTACACCGGCCTGAGCAGCAAGCACGGTGTGCGCATCGTGCACGACCGCGTGGTCGCGGTGGATGCCGACAAGCGCCAGGTGCGGCTGGAAGGCGGCAGCACCGTCAGCTACGACAAGCTGGTGCTGGCCCCCGGCATCGACATGATGTGGGACCAGATCCAGGGCCTGCAAGCCGCCCACGGCGCCGGCCAGATCCTGCACGCCTGGAAGGCCGGGCCCGAGACGCTGGCCCTGCGCCAGCAACTCCAGGCCATGCGCGACGGTGGCACCTATGCCATCGCCATCCCCGAGTCGCCCTACCGCTGCCCGCCGGGGCCGTACGAGCGCGCCAGCGTCGTGGCGTCGTACCTGAAGCGGCACAAGCCCAAGTCCAAGGTGCTCATCCTCGATGGCAACCCCGATGTCACCAGCAAGGGCCCCTTGTTCAAGAAGGCCTGGGCCGACTTGTACCCTGGCATGGTCGAGTACCGCCCGCAGCACAAGGCCGTGGCGGTGGACGGCCGGACCAACACCGTCAAGTTCGAGGTGCAAGACGATGTCAAGGCCGATGTGCTGAACGTGCTGCCGGTGATGCGCGCCGGCCAGTTGGCCGTGCAAGCCGGCCTGGCCAATGCCAATGCGCGCTGGTGCCATGTCAACTTCCTGAACTTCGAGTCCACGGCGGTCAAGAACATCCATGTGGTGGGTGATTCGATCCAGATCGCCGCAGGCATGCCCAAGAGCGGCCACATGGCCAACTCGCATGCCAAGGTGTGCGCCGCCGCCATCGTGGCCGAACTGCAAGGCATCGAGCTCAACCCGCACCCCATG
>JANOAQ010000114.1:0-1723 GCA_031411195.1 Burkholderiaceae bacterium
GCCGGCTGGTAGATCAGGCCGCCCAGGTGCTCGGCCAGGGTAAAGGCCACCATGGTCTCGAACATCGGCACTTCGACAAACTGGCCCAGCCCGCTTTGGGTGCGCTCGTACAACGCGGCCATCACTGCATTGGCCAGTGCCATGCCGGTGGTCTTGTCGGCAATCAGCGAAGGCACGTAGTCGGGTGTGCCGTGCTCGTGGCCGATCAGCCCGGCCAGGCCGCAGGCGGCCTGGATCTCGTCGTCGTAGGCGGGCTTGCCGGCATCGGGGCCGTCTTCGCCGAACCCGGTGGCCACGCAGTAGATGAGCTTGGGGTTGACCGCTGCGCAAGCCGAATGGCCCAGGCCCAGGCGCTCGATGGCCGCCGTGCGCATGTTGTGCACCAGCACATCCACCGTGGGCAGCAGGCGCTGCAGTGCGGCCACACCCTCGGGGCGCTTCAGGTCGATGGCCAGCGAGCGCTTGTTGCGGTTGATGGCCAGAAAGATCGAACTCAGGCCCCGCACCTTGGTCACGCCGTTGGCGCGCATCAGGTCGCCTTCGGGCGCTTCGACCTTGATGACGTCGGCACCGTAGTCGCCCAGTATTTGCGTAGCCAGCGGGCCCAGCACCACGGCAGTGAGGTCGAGTACACGCACGCCGGCCAGCGGCCCGGTGCGGCGCGGCTTGGCAATGGGCACAGCAGGCGATGGCGGGGTCGTCATGAGGGGCATGGGCTCCAGGCAGGATTCGGGTAAGCCAGCACATATGTTTGTTGATCAACCAACAAATTCAATCCAGAATGACCCGAACCGAACAGGAGAGATCCCGATGCAGGGTTTGCTGATCAACCCCGGCTCGCTGCCGCCCGAGTGCGAAGCATTGCGGGCCGAGGTGCGTGCCTTTCTGGCCGACGCCATGGTGGACGTGTCGCCGCTGCGGCGCAACCGCAACTGGTCGGGCGCCGACCCGGCCTTCAGCCGCAAGATGGGCGAGCGCGGCTGGCTGGGCATGACCTGGCCCAAGCGCTATGGCGGCCACGAGCGCAGCATGCTCGAGCGCTATGTGGTGCTCGAAGAAATGCTGGCTGCGGGCGCCCCGGTGGGCGCACATTGGGTGGCTGATCGGCAAAGCGGCCCGCTGCTGATGCGCTATTCACCCGACGTGCTGGCGCCACGCATCGTGCCCAAGATCGCGCGTGGCGAGGCGTTCTTCTGCATCGGCATGAGCGAGCCCGATTCGGGGTCGGATCTGGCGTCCATCCGCACGCGGGCAGACCGGGTGTCCGACCAACGCAGAAACGGCTGGGTCATCAACGGCCGCAAGGTGTGGACCTCAGGCGCGCACCGCGCCCACTACATGATCGCCCTGGTGCGCACCGAGGGCAAGGACGACAACCGCCATGGCGGCATGTCGCAGTTCCTGATCGAGATGGGCACACCCGGCCTCACCGTGCGGCCCATCGTCAACCAGCTGGGCGAGCACGACTTCAACGAGGTCACCTTCGACGATGTGTTCGTGCCGGCCGACCAACTGATCGGCGCCGAAGGCGACGGCTGGAAGCAGGTGGGCGCCGAACTGGCCTTCGAACGCAGCGGCCCCGAGCGCTACCTCAGCAGCAGCCAACTGCTGCTGGAGATGCTGGACATTGCCGATGCCGACAACGAGCGCCAGGCCGTGGCCCTGGGCCGCGTGGTGGCGCAGTACGGCACGCTGCGGCAGATGTCGCTGGGCGTGGCCGGCA
>JANOAQ010000115.1:0-1984 GCA_031411195.1 Burkholderiaceae bacterium
GCGAGGAATTTCCCGGCGTCATCAAACAGGGCGTAGTTCACCCGGGCGATTGTCCCATCCCCGGCCAGCCGGGCCTGCGCTGCGTTGGCGCCTGGGCGTCGACAGCCGGCCCAGGCCGGTCAGGCGGTCATCACAGCCGCATGTCCAGCGACAGATTGAACTGCGGCCCGGTGTAGCGTTCGCCGCGTGTGCTGTCGCCGCTGCCGAGGCGGGTGGTGGTGTAGCCGTTGGGTGGCCCGAAGGGCTGCACGCCGGCGCTGGCCGCCAGCCGCATCGACAGGCCGGGGCGGAACACCCACAAGCCGTAGACATCCACCGTGCGGGTGCGCGAGCGCTCGAGCAACTGGTCCAGCGTGATCTGGGTGTCGTAGCGCGGGTTGATGCTCATCGAGCCGCCCACGGTGAGCGGCAGGCCGGCCAGGCGCTGGTCGAAGCCCAGGGTGGTTGACCAGGGTTGCTGTCCGTCCAGCCGGTTGTCGGGCCCGGGCAGCGCGGCCACGCGCGAGCGGTACAGGTTGACCGAGGCGCGCAGGTTCAGCGCCTTGGCCTCGGGCAGCAGGGCGGGCAGCAGCTCGGCGGCGCGGCCTTTGACCTCCAGCTCGATGCCGCTGGTAGTGGCCTTGGAGAAGTTCACCGGCTGCGTCACCCAGCGGGGTGCGGTGGCCCAGGTCACGTTCTGCAGCGTGGTCACGCCGCGCACCAGGTCGGTGATCTGGCGATGGAACATGCCCACGCTCCACATGCCGCCGGCCGCCAGATAGCGCTCGAAGGCGATGTCCAGGCCGGTGGCCAGTTCGGGCTTGAGTGCGGGGTTGCCAATGCGGTCGGCCGCCAGCTCGGTATTGGTCTGGCTCAGGTTGGTGTATTGGCCGTTGATCGTGGGCCGTGCCAGCAGGGTGCTCAGGTTGGGGGCCTTGTAGCTGCGGGTCAGGCTGGCGCGAATCTGGTCGCGGCCCTTGGGGTCGAACTTGTAGGTCAGGTGCCAGAGCGGCGACAGCACGCTGCTTTCATTGGCCACCGGCGCGGCCAGGGTCTGGCTGCTGGCCCGACTGTCGGTGCGGATGCGCTCGTGCCGCAGGCCCAGGTAGGTCTGCCATTGCGGCGAAATCTCCCACTCGTCCTGCACGTAGAAGGCCTGGCGCTGCACGCGGGCATCGAAGGGCTGGCCTTCGAAGCCGGGCAGCACCGGCTGGCCCTGCTGGGTGACCAAACGTTCTTCGGCGCGCTTGCGCCATTCGAGGTCCCAGCCCGCGGTGAGGCTGTGCGCATCGCCCAGCAACAGGCTGTATTTGCCGGCCTGGGTCAGGCTCTCGTCCTCGCCGCCGCCGACGGCCTGTAGCCACAGCGCGCCCTGGCGCAGGTTGCGGGAGTCGAAGTTCCAGCGCTGCTGCTGGAAGCCGGCGCGCAGCTCGACGCGCTGGTCGGCGGCAAACCGATGCGCATAGGTCAGGTTGGCGCGCAGGTTCTGCCAACTGCCGTTCTGGGCGCCGTCGTCGTCGAGCACCGGCGCACCCGACAGGATGCGGTTGCTGTAGTCGGTGCGGTTGTTCCAGTAGGCCTTGAGCACGAAGGTCTGCAGCGACAGCGTCTTTTCGTCGCCTTTCCAGTTCAGCCGTGGCGAGAGGTTGAAGCCGTGGCCCCAGGTCTGCTGCTCGCCCATCTGGATCGCGTGGGCAGGCAGGCCGTCGGTGCCCGGCATCCGGCGCTCGGTGGTGATGCGGTTCTCGCGGCGCCACTCAAACAGCGACACCGGCAGCGACCCTGCCCAGGGGCCCACGGTTTCGCCCAGCGTCAGGCTCAGGCTGCCCATCGGCCGGTGGCTGCCATTGGCCAGGCCCAGGCGCAGGTCGCGTTGCGAACGGCGCGGCGCGTCCTTCAGGATGATGTTGATGGTGCCGGCAATGGCCTGCGCGCTCTGGTCGGCGGTGGGGGCGCGCAAAACCTCGATGCGCTCGATCTGCGCCGGATCCAGCCGGTCCAGCGC
>JANOAQ010000116.1:0-1551 GCA_031411195.1 Burkholderiaceae bacterium
GGGCTGCGCCAACCCCGAAGGCGCCACCGGCATGAACATCGCCCGCCAGGGCTTGCTGCGCGCCGGCCTGCCCATCACGGTGAGCGGCGTCACTGTCAACCGCTTCTGCAGCAGCGGCCTGCAGACCATCGCCATGGCGGCCCAGCGCATCATCGCCGGCGAGGGTGATGTGTACGTGGCTGGCGGCGTCGAGAGCATCTCGTGTGTGCAGCAAGAGATGAACATGCACATGATGCAGGACAGTTGGCTCAAGCAGAACAAGCCGGCCATCTACATGAGCATGCTCGAAACCGCCGAGAACGTGGCCAAGCGCTACGGCATCCCCCGCGAGCGCATGGACCACTACGGCGCCGGCAGCCAGCAGAAGGCCTGCGCCGCGCAAGAAGCTGGCCTGTTCAAGGACGAGATCGCCCCGATCACGGTGACGGCCGGCGTGGCCGATGCGGTGATGGGCCTGCGCAGCAAGGAAGTGACGGTCAGCGTTGACGAAGGCCTGCGACCGGGCACAACGTATGACGGCATCAAGGACATCCGCACGGCGGTGCCCGGCGGTGTGGTGTCGGGTGGCAATGCCAGCCAGTTCAGCGACGGGGGCGGTGCCTGCGTGCTGGTGAGTGACACCTATGCCCAGCAGAAGGGGCTCAAGCCCCTGGGCCGCTTCCTCGGTTTTGCGGTGGCCGGTTGCGAGCCCGATGAAATGGGCATCGGCCCGGTCTACGCCGTGCCCAAGGTGCTCAAGCGCCTGGGGCTGACGGTGGCCGACATCGACCTGTGGGAGCTGAACGAAGCCTTTGCCGTGCAGGTGCTGTACTGCGCCGACAAGCTGGGCATCCCGATGGACAAGCTCAATGTCAACGGTGGCGCCATCGCGGTGGGCCACCCCTACGGCGTGTCGGGCCAGCGCCTGACCGGCCACGCGCTGATCGAAGGCAAGCGCCGGGGTGCCAAGCGGGTGTGCGTCACCATGTGCATCGGTGGCGGCATGGGTGCGGCCGGCGTGTTCGAAGTGCTCTGACCCAGCGCCATGGCACCGGCCGCACTGCGCACCCCTGACCAGCGCTTTGCCGGCCTGCCGGGCTGGCCCTGGGTACCGCATTACGCCCAGCCTCTGGGTGCCGACGGGCCGCGCATGTCATATATCGACGAAGGCCCGCGCGACGCGCCCGTCACCGCCTTGTGCCTGCACGGCAACCCGACCTGGGGCTATCTGTACCGGCACATGGTGCCGGTGTTTCTGCAAGCCGGGCTGCGGGTGGTGGTGCCCGATCTGATCGGCTTCGGCCGGTCCGACAAGCCAGCGGATGAAGCCTGGCACGGCTTCGACAAGCACCGCCAAAGCCTGCTGGCCCTGGTGGAGTCGCTCGACCTGCACAACGTGATGCTGGTCTGCCAGGACTGGGGCGGCATCTTCGGCCTGACCTTGCCGATGGCTGCGCCACAGCGCTACAGCCGCCTGCTGGTGATGAACACCACCCTGGCCACCGGCGAGCTGACGGAAAGCTTCAAGGCCTGGCGCAGCTACAGCAACAGCCAGCCGGACATGGCCGTGGG
>JANOAQ010000117.1:0-4345 GCA_031411195.1 Burkholderiaceae bacterium
GAAGTACCCGGGCCAGTTCCAGGTCTACTCGCCCTACACCTACGACGCCGTGCACGTGCTGGTGGACGCCATGGTGCGCGCCGGCTCGGCCGACCCCAAGGTCTATACCCCCAAGCTGTTCGAAGCCCACCTTGGTCGTCACGCCCTGGTAGTTGGCCTCGAACAGCTTGGGGGTGTAGACCTTGGGGTCGGCCGAGCCAGCGCGCACCATGGCGTCCACCAGCACGTGCACGGCGTCGTAGGTGTAGGGCGAGTAGACCTGGAACTGGCCCGGGTACTTCTTGTCGTAGCGCTCCTTCCAGGCCTTGCCGCCGGGCATCTTCTCCAGCGACGCGCCGCCTTCGGCACACACCACGCCGGCCAGCGACTTGGCGCCACCGGACAGTTCAGCCAGCTTGGCCGTGCAGATGCCGTCGCCGCCGAAGAACTTCAGGTTGCTCAGGGCCAACTGGTCCATCTGGCGCAGCATCGGGCCGGCCTGAGGGTCCATGCCACCGTAGAAGATGGCATCGGCGCCCTTGCTCTTGATGGCGGTGAGGATGGCCATGAAGTCGGTGGCCTTGTCGTTGGTGAACTGCTCATCCACCACCTGGATGCCCTTGGCCATCGCGGTCTTCTTGAACACTTCGGCCACACCCTGACCGTACGGCGTGCGGTCGTCGATGATGGCGATCTTCTTCAGCTTCAGGTTGTTGGCAGCGTGAAGGGCCAGACCAGCGCCAAGCGCGTTGTCGTTGGCCAGCATGCGGAAGGTGGTCTTGAAGCCCAGCTGGGTCAGCTTGGGGTTGGTGGCCGAGGGCGTGATATGGGGAATGCCGCACTTGTTGTAGATGTCGGCCGCCGGAATGGTGGTGCCCGAGTTCAGGTGGCCCACAACGCCATTGACCTTGGCGTCGCACAGCTTCTGCGCCGCAGCCGTGCCCTGCTTGGGATCGGCGGCATCGTCTTCAGCGGCAATCTCGAGCTTGACCTTCTTGCCACCGATCGTCACGCCCTTGGCGTTCAACTCTTCGATGGCCATGCGGGCACCGTTCTCGTTGTCCTTGCCGTAGTGGGCTTGTGCACCGGAGACGGGGCCGACGTGGCCGATCTTGACGACCATGTCCTGCGCCTGGGCGACACCGGACGACATTGCCACGACAGCGACAGCTGCGCCTGCGATCACATTGAACTTGACTTGCATGAAAAAACCTCCGGGTGGAATGTTGAGCCGAGAATCCCGCTACAGGGGCGGTTTCTCAACGGGCGAGACGATACACCCGTTGTCACCCCAAACCCACGCCTGCCGGCTCGGGGCTTGCCCTAGCGTAAATCGGCTCAAACCGGTCAACCCGCCAGTGGCGTGCCGCGTTACAAGCGGCCTCGGCTCGGCGTCAGCCTGCCTTGTGCTGGCTTGGCAAGAGACCTGCGGCCACGAACTCACGCCAGCGATGCCGGCCCTCGGCCACATCGTCGGCATCGTCCGCCACCAGTTCGATCACGCGTTGGAACTTCGAGGCTGCGGCCACCGACGCTGGGCCAAGATTGACCAGCACGTCGTCGATGCCAGTGTCGGCCGCCTCGTCGGCCAGCCACACGGGTGTGACCGCCAGCCGCGGTGGTATCGGCTGGCCGCGGCGCAAGCGGGCATGGGGGATGAACTCGCCCACCTCGAAGACCCACAGCTGAGCATCGAGCCGGGCCAGCTGATCGGGCGTACCGGTCACCACCACGCGGTGGCCGGCCCGGTAGGCCTTGCGTACCAGGCGGCAGGCATGGCCCAGCTTGTCGGACAGGCCAGTGTGGAAATCCACCTGGGCTGTCATGCAACACCTCGCCTTGCCTGGTCGCTTGCCGCCAGCATCACTGGCCTTGCGACAGCACCCAGTGCGTCAACAGGCCCACCGGGCGGCCAGTGGCGCCTTTGGCAGCACCCGACTTCCAGGCTGTGGCGGCGATGTCCAGGTGCGCCCAGCGCAGCTTGCCGGTGAAGCGCTTGAGGAACATCGCTGCCGTCACCGCACCGCCGGCACGGCCGGCGATGTTGGCCATGTCGGCAAAGTTGCTCTTCAGGCCTTCGTCGTACTCGTCGTCGGTGGGCATGCGCCAGGCGGTGTCCAATGCGTTGTGGCCGGCGGCCAGCAGTTCGGCGGCCAGACCGTCGTCGGGCGAAAACAGGCCCGAATGCACTGCACCCAGGGCTACCACGCAGGCGCCGGTGAGGGTGGCGATGTCGACCACGGCGGCGGGCTTGAAGCGCTCGACATAGGTCAGTGCATCGCACAGGATGAGGCGGCCTTCGGCATCGGTGTTGAGCACCTCGATGGTCTGGCCCGACATGCTGGTGACCACATCGCCCGGCTTGAGCGCCCGACCACTGGGCATGTTTTCGCAGGCCGCAATCACACCGATCAGGTTGAGCTTGGGCTTGAGCGCGGCCACGGCACGCATCGTGCCCACCACGCTGGCAGCACCGCCCATGTCGAACTTCATTTCGTCCATGCCCTCGCCAGGCTTGAGGCTGATGCCGCCCGAATCGAAGGTGATGCCCTTGCCCACCAGCACCAGCGGTGCCACGCTCTTGGCCGCACCGTGGTAGTGCATGACGATGAAGCGCGGGGCTTCGTCCGAGCCCTGGGCCACGGCCAGGAAGCTGCCCATGCCCAGCGCCTCGATCTGCTTGCGATCAAGCACCTCAACCTTCAATCCCTGGGCACGTGACATCTTGCGGGCTTCGGCCGCCAGCAAGGTGGGCGTGCAGTGGTTGCCGGGGCGGTTGGCCAACTCGCGGGCCAGCTCAACACCATCGGCAATGGCCGCGCCGACAGCCAAGCCGGCATCTGCGGCCTTCTGGTCGGCCTTGGCCACCAACAGGGTCAGCTTGGCCAAGGCCGAGGCGGCCGGTGCGCTGGGCTTGGTGGTGCGGTAGGTGTACAGCGTTTCGGCGGCGGCCGAGGCCACGGCTTCGGCATGGGCAGCGCTCACGGCGTCCACGCCGCAGAGCATCACGGCCACGCTCTTCACGCCCAGGCCCTTGATCTGGCCAATGCCGGCCAGGGCCGCTGCACGCACCGCTTTGGCGCTGCCGTCTTTGGCGCACACCACCGTCAGACGCTGCGCCTTGACGCCTGCCACCTGGCGCAGGTAGGCCACCTGGGCAGGCTTGAATGTGAAGTCACCCAGCGCCACGGCGTCCTGGACGGCCTGGTGCAAAGGGGTGTCCAGGCCAGCGGGCAGGCGGTCGCCCACGATCACCAGCAACAGGGCGTCGGTGGCCTGGCGGCTTGTGGCCTCGGCTGCGATCGCTTGGGTCTTGAAGTCCATAATCACCTCTGGTTTGAAGGGCCGCCGATGTTATTCGATTCAACTGTGCGCCGAGAGCTGGCGCGCAGCTTTGGAGCCACTCTGGTGGTCATCCTCACCATCGTCATCACGATGATGCTGATCCGCACGCTGGGCCTGGCGGCGGGCGGCGCCGTGGCGCCTGAAGACGTGGTGCTGCTGCTGGGTTACACCGCGCTGGGCCACCTGCCCACGATGATGACATTGAGCCTGTTCATCGCCGTGGTCGTCACCCTCGGCCGGATGTACCGCGACAGTGAAATGGTCATCTGGTTTGCCAGCGGCCAAGGGCTGGGCCGCTTCGTTCGGCCGGTGCTGGCCATGGCCTGGCCGGTGCTGCTGGTCATCCTGGTGCTGCTGGTGTTTGTGTGGCCCTGGGGCAACCGCAGCAGTGCCGAGCTGCGCAGCCGCTACGAGCAGCGCAGTGATCTGTCCCGCGTGGCGCCAGGCGTGTTTCAGACCTCCCGTGATGGCAGCCGGGTGTTCTTCGTCGATCGCGCCAGCCAGGAAGGCGTGGAAGGCCACAACGTCTTCGTGCTCAGCCGCCAGGCGGCGGTCGAATCGGTGGTTTCGGCGCGCAGTGGCCTGCTGCTGGCCGAAGGGCCTGACCGCGTGCTGCAACTCGACAAGGGCCAGCGAAATGAGGTGGACAGCGCCAGCGGCGTGCGCACCCTCAGCAGCTTCGACCGTTACCGCGTGGTGGTGGGCGACACAGCGGTGCGCAAGGCCGAAGCGGCGCCGCCCAAGACCCTGTCCACCCTGGCACTGTTGCGCCAGCCCGAGGCGCGCAACCAGGCCGAGTTGGTGTGGCGCTTCGGCCTGCTGCTGGCTGCCGGCAACCTGCTGCTGCTGGGCACGGGCCTGTCGGCCACCCAACCCCGCCGCGCCAGCAACTGGAACCTGCTGTTCGCGCTGCTCGGCTTTTTCGCCTATTTCAATCTGGTCAACCTGTCGCAGACCTGGGTGGCGAGCGGCCGATATCCGATGGGCCCCCTGCTGCTGGTGCTGCATGGCGGCGTCTTCA
>JANOAQ010000118.1:0-1666 GCA_031411195.1 Burkholderiaceae bacterium
TCACCCGGTCCTTCAGGCCCGGCAGCGTGGCCGTGCCACCGGCCAGCATCACGTAGTGCACCTTGTGGTGCGGCGTGCTGGTGAAGAAGTACTGCAGCGCGCGCCCGATCTCTTGCGACAGGCTGTCGACAAACGGATTGAGCACGCCGCTTTCGTAGTCTTCGGGAAGGTCGCTGGCCAGCTTCTTGGTCTCGGCCTCTTCGAACGAAAAACCGTATTGGCGCGAGATCAGCGTGGTGAGCTGCGAGCCACCGAAGGCCTGGTCGCGGTCATAGAGCATCTCGCCCTCGCGCAGCACCTTCAGGCTGGTGGTGTCGGCGCCGATCTCGAACAAGGCCACCAGCGCATCGCGGCCCTGGTTGGGCAGGGTGTCGACGATGCGGCTCATGGCCAGCAGCGAGGCATGGCTTTCGATGTCGAGCACCGCCGGCTTCAGGCCCGCGGCCTCGGCCAGGCCTTGGCGGTCTTGCACCCGCTCTTTGCGCGACGCGGCGATCAACACCTCGACATCGCCGCCCGACGTGGGGCTGGGGCCGATGACGCAAAAATCGAGGCTGACTTCGTCAAGCGAAAACGGGATGTACTGATTGGCTTCGGATTCGACCTGCAGTTCGAGCTCTTCGTCGCGCAGGCCAGCCGGCAGCATGATGCGTTTGGTGATCACCGCCGATTGCGGCATGGCCATCACCACCTGGCGCGTCTTGGTGCCACTCTTGTCGAGCAACTTGCGCACGGCAGCCACCACTTCCTCGAACTTCTCGATCTGGCCGTCGGTGATCCAGCCTTTTTCGAAAGGCTCGGAGGCCATGCGCTCAAGCACGTACTCGCCCGTGGACGACAGGCCCAGCTCAACGAGCTTGGCGCTGGACGAGCTGATGTCCAACCCGATCATCGGCACATGCTTGCGGCCCAGCAGCAGGTCCAGAAGGCTCACGGAAGGTGTCTCCCAACGGGCAAAATGGGTGGGCTAAATGCCAAATAGAACTTAATAAGTTACTTCAATGCTAGCAGTAAAGCCTATGTAGCCCAAAGGAAAATAGCCTTTCAGTGCTGCCCTGGCGTTGTGATGAACCCACTCGCATCGGTGATATAAAACAAGGCGCAAGTGACCGGTACCGCCGCGCCGCCAGCAGGGCCGAGACTGTGCGACCGAGACTGTCGAGCCAGACCTGGGCTTCTATACACTTCGGCCTTCTATGAGCGAACCTGAGCGCGCGGCCGCCGCGCCCCCCTCGGCCCGACACGGCCCACGCGGCGCGGGGCGCAGGGTGGCCCGCACCCTTGGCTGGTTGTTGGCCGCCGCGCTGGCGGGCAGTCTGGCCGTGGCCTTGTTGGTGGGCGTCGCACTGGCGGTGGCCTTTCCCAACCTGCCTGAAACCAGTGGCCTCACCGACTATCGCCCCAAACTGCCCTTGCGGGTGATCTCGGCGGATGGCGTGCTGCTGGGCGAGTTTGGCGAAGAGCGGCGCATCTTCACCCCCATCGCCCAGATCCCCAAGGTGATGCAGGAAGCCGTGCTGGCCATCGAAGATGCGCGTTTCTACCGCCATGGCGGGGTCGACTACCTAGGTGTGCTGCGCGCCGGGCTGGCGCAGTTCAACAAGGCCAAGAGCCAGGGCGCCTCCACCATCACCATGCAGGTGGCGCGCAACTTCTACCTCAGTAC
>JANOAQ010000119.1:0-3612 GCA_031411195.1 Burkholderiaceae bacterium
CAGCACGCTGTCGTCATCGGCGGCGGCCTGCTCGGGCTGGAAGCCGCCAACGGGCTGATGCTGCGTGGCATGCAGGTCACCGTCGTGCACATCATGCCGTGGCTGATGGAACGCCAGCTCGACGACGTGGCGGCACGCATGCTGCAGAAGTCGCTGACAGACCGCGGCCTGAAGTTCATGATCGGCGCGCAGACGCAGGAACTGATCCCCGACAAAAACGGCCGCGTGATGGCCGTTCGCTTCAAGGACGGCACCGAGATCCCGGCCGACCTGGTGGTGATGGCGGCCGGCATCCGCCCGAACACCGAACTGGCCGAGAAGATCGGCCTGCACTGCCAGCGCGGCATCGTCGTCAACGACACGATGCAGACCATCACCGACCCGCGTGTCTATTCGGTGGGCGAATGCGCTGCGCACCGCGGCATCGCCTACGGCCTGGTGGCACCGCTGTTCGAACAGGGCAAGGTCTGCGCGACGCACCTGGCGCAGTTCGGCATCGGCCGCTACACCGGCAGCCAGACCAGCACCAAGCTGAAGGTCACCGGCATCGACCTGTTTTCAGCCGGCAACTTCATGGGCGGCGAAGGCACCGAGGCCATCGTGATGAGCGACCCCTTCGGCGGCGTCTACAAGAAGCTGGTCATTCGGGACGACAAGTTGATCGGCGCGGTGATGTATGGCGACACGGTGGACGGCAGCTGGTACTTCAAGCTGCTTCGCGAGGGCCGCAAGGTCAACGACATCCGCGACAAGCTGATGTTCGGCGAAAGCAATATCGGCGACGTGGGCCACCAGGGCCACAGCAAGGCCGCCGCCATGGCCGACAGCGACGAGGTGTGCGGCTGCAATGGCGTGACCAAGGGCCGCATCTGCAAGGCCATCAAGGACAAGGGCCTGTTCACGCTCGAAGAAGTGCGCAAGCACACCAAGGCCAGCGCCAGTTGTGGAAGCTGCACCGGCCTGGTGGAGCAATTGCTGATGTTCACCGCCGGTGGCGACTACTCGGCCGCGCCCAAGAAGAAGGCAATGTGCGGCTGCACCGACACCAGCCACCAGGAGGCGCGCGAAGCCATCCGCAGCCAAAAGCTGCTCACCATCGACAGCGTTTACCGCAGCCTGGGCTGGCGCACACCCAACGGTTGCAGCAGCTGCCGCCCGGCCATCAACTACTACCTGATCAGCAGCTGGCCCAAAGAAGCGCAGGACGATCCGCAAAGTCGCTACATCAACGAACGCAGCCACGCCAACATCCAGAAGGACGGCAGCTACAGCGTGATCCCGCGCATGTGGGGCGGCGAAACCACCGCCGCCGAGCTGCGCCGCATCGCCGACGTGGTGGACAAGTACAACATCCCCACCGTCAAGGTCACCGGTGGCCAGCGCATCGACCTGCTGGGCGTCAAGAAGGAAGACCTGCCCGCCGTGTGGCGCGACATCGGCATGCCCAGCGGCCACGCCTATGCCAAGGCCCTGCGCACGGTAAAAACCTGCGTGGGCAGCGAGTGGTGCCGCTTCGGCACGCAAGACAGCACGCAGATGGGCAAGGACCTGGAGCGGGCGATGTGGCGCATGTACGCACCGCACAAGGTGAAGTTTGCCGTCAGCGGCTGCCCGCGCAACTGCGCCGAGGCCGGCATCAAGGACGTGGGCATCATCGGCGTGGACAGTGGCTGGGAGATGTACATCGCCGGCAATGGCGGCATCAAGACCGAGGTGGCGCACTTCTTCACCAAGCTGAAGACGCCCGAAGAGGTGCTCGAGTACACCGGCGCCTTCTGCCAGCTCTACCGCGAAGAAGGCTGGTACCTGGAACGCACGGTGCACTACGTCAACCGTGTGGGCCTGGACTACGTCAAGAAAAAAATCCTGGACGACGCCGAAGGCCGCCTTGCGCTGTGGGCCAAGCTGCAGTTCAGTCTGGACGGCGAGCCCGACCCGTGGTTCGAACATCAGAAGGCTGCTGTCGACACACGGCAGTTCAGCGCCCTGCCCGCCGTTGTCAACGTGCTCTCCAGCGCACCTTCCACCGCACCCGCCACCGCTTGAAGGAGCCGCCATGACCGACCGGACCATCGCCTGGACCCCCATTTGCCGCGTCGACGACATCCCCCGCCTGGGTGCCCGCCGCGTGGCTCGGCCGCAGGGCCTGGCCGTGGCCGTGTTCCGCACCGCCGACGACCGCGTCTACGCCCTGCTCGACCGCTGCCCGCACAAGGGTGGTCCGCTCAGCCAGGGCATCGTCTTCGGCGATGCCGTGGCCTGCCCGCTGCACAACTGGGCAATCGGTTTGGCCGACGGCACGGCCCGCGCGCCCGACGAAGGCTGCACGCCCCGCTTTGCCTGCCGGGTGGTCGACGGCCAGGTGATGCTGGACGCTGACGAACTGGCCACCCTGGCGCTGGACCTGCCCGCGCCGGTAGCGGGCCCCTGCCGCCACGCCACCGCCTGATCCCGCTACACCGCGTCACCATGACCGAGACCCAAAGCACCTGCCCCTACTGCGGCGTCGGCTGCGGTGTGATCATTGAAAGCCAGGGCGATCAGATCACCGGCGTGCGCGGCGACCCGGATCACCCCGCCAACTTTGGCCGCCTGTGCAGCAAGGGCAGCACCCTGCACCTGACCGCCAGCGCGGCCGTCACACGCCAGGTGCGCCTGCTGCAACCGCTGCGCCGCTTGCAGCGCAGCGCAACGCCCCAGGCGGCCACCTGGGACAGCGCGCTCGACGACATCACCACCCGCCTGGCCGACACGGTGCAGCGCCACGGGCCTGATGCGGTGGGGCTGTACGTGTCGGGCCAGTTGCTGACCGAGGACTACTACGTCTTCAACAAGCTGGCCAAGGGCCTGCTGGGCACCAACAACATCGACACCAACAGCCGCCTGTGCATGAGCAGTGCGGTGGCCGGCTACAAGGCCACGCTGGGCGCCGACGCACCACCGGCCTGTTACGACGACCTGAACCACGCCGGCTGCGTGCTGGTGGCCGGCGCCAACCCGGCCTGGGCCCATCCGGTGCTGATGCGCCGCCTGGAAGACGCCCGCCGCGCCCGGCCCGGGCAAAAGCTGATCGTGATCGACCCGCGCCGCACCGAATCGGCCGCCATGGCCGACCTGCACCTGATGCTGCAGCCCGGCAGCGACATCGCGCTGTTCCACGGCCTGCTGCACCTGATGCTGTGGGAGGGCTGGACCGATGCCGCCTTCATCGCCGCCCACACCAGCGGCTTCGAAGCGCTCAAGGCCCGGGTGCGCGAATACACGCCCAAGGAAACCGCCCGCATCACCGGCCTGGCCGAGGCCGACATCGTGCAGGCCGCGCGCTGGTTTGCCACCAGCGGCCCGGCGCTGTCGCTGTACTGCCAGGGCTTGAACCAGAGCAGCAGCGGCACCGCCAAGAACGCTGCGCTGATCAACCTGCATCTGGCCACCGAGCAGATTGGCAAGCCAGGCGCCGGGCCGTTTTCGCTCACCGGCCAGCCCAATGCCATGGGCGGGCGCGAGGTGGGCGGCCTGGCCAACCTGCTGAGCGCCCACCGCGATCTGGCCAACCCGGCGCACCGCGCCGAGGTGGCGGCGCTGTGGGGCCTGCCGTCGGTGCCCGACCAGCCG
>JANOAQ010000120.1:0-2110 GCA_031411195.1 Burkholderiaceae bacterium
CGGTTGAACCTGCACCTGGCCGTCTTCCAGGGTGGCGGCCATGGCGATTTCGGCGTCTTCCAGCACCAGGGCGTTGGCCAGGCGCGCCACCAGGTCGACGGGAAAGTGGGGGGTGTCGCAGGGCACGGTGACCAGCCAGGGTGTTTCGCAATGCTCCAGCCCCGCCAGAAAGCCGGCCAAGGGGCCCGGATAGTCGGCAATCGCATCGGGCCACACCGGCACGCCCATCGAATCGTAGGCGCCGAGGTTGCGGTTGGCGTTGATCATCAGGTGGCCTACCTGGGGCTGCAGGCGCAGCAGGGTGTGCAGGGCCAGGGCGGTGCCCTGGTGGTTCTGCAGGCCCTTGTCGACACCGCCCATGCGGCTGCCACGACCGCCCGCCAGGACGAGGCCGGTGATGTCCCGTGGGTCGATGCTGCTCATGATTCGAGCAGGTCGAAGGCCTGGGTTTCCACCTCGATGAAGGCGCGGGTGAAGTCGGCCACGGACCGCCAGGTCTGGGCGCGCGGATGGGCCAGCACCGCATCGCAGAACTGCGGGCCCCAAGGCTGCAGGTGGCTGCGGAAGAAGCGGCGCTGCTGTTCGAGGTTGCACACGGCGATGTCGTCGCCGGCGATCAGCCAGCGCATCACCTCCAGCACGAAGGCGATGTGGTCTTCGGTCTCCAGCCGATCGCCGTCACGCGCCAGGCCCAGCGCGGCCAGATCGTTGCGCAAGGCAGCCAGCTGCTTTTCGTTCAAGTAGCCAGTCAGATAGAACGAGCCGTAGGCAAACACCTCGGGTTTGCCAACGCCGTGGAACAAGGCCTCGTGCTCGGCGGCGGCGGCCTCGGCGGTGGTGCTGCGCATGGCGCCCACCAGGGCCTGCCAGGGGGCTTCCAGGTGGCCACCGGGCTGGGGCGCTTCGGTCACCGCCACCTTGAACTGCTGCAGCAACGCCGCGTCGGGCGGGTTCAGCCACAGCGTGGCCAGCAGGCCGTACAGCTCGGCACGGGCCAGCTCTTCACTGTCGTCGGCGGCTGCAAAGCTCAGGGCTTTGAGATTGGAATCGCTCATGCGCTGGTCCATCAAAGGTCGGTGATGCGAACTTCGTTCGGGTTGGTGTGGATGTCGATCACGCGGCAGTCGCCGCACATCTTCAGCCGCTCGGCCGCCGCGCCCTGAAAGGCCGCGTGGCCCGACAGCTTGCTGAGCATGGACTCGATGGCGCGCAGGGTGCCAAAGCCCTTGCCGCAGCGCACGCAGGCAAAGGGCATCGCTTCGTTCAGCACGCGGGTGGCCTTGCGCGCCTTGCCTTCATCGGCCAGCCACAGGCGTGGCTGCAGGGTGATGGCCGCTTCGGGGCAGGTGGTGGCGCACAGACCACACTGCACGCAGTTTTTCTCGATGAAACGCAGTTGCGGCTTTTCGGGGTTGTCTTGCAGGGCGGCCTCGGGGCAGGCGCCCACGCAACTGAGGCACAGCGTGCACTTGTCGGTGTCGACCAGCAGGCTGCCGAAGGGTGAGCCGGCCGCCGGCAAATTGATGGCTTCGTCCGGGGCCGGTGGGCGCTGGGGTGCATGGGCCAGCAGGTGCTCGATGGCCAGGTCCAGCGTGCCACGCTTGTCGGCCTGCGCTGCAAACGCCGCCGGCCGGGCCACCCGCTGGGCGAGTGCGGCGCGCAGGGCGGCATCCAGGGCCGGCAGATCACGCGCATCACGCGCTTCGAACAGCGAAAAGTGCTGGCCGGCGTAACCCAGCCCTTCGACGATGGCCTGGGCCACGGCCATCTGCTCGGCCAAGGCCTGGCGGTATTCGGGCGCTTCTTCGTCGGTGAGCAGCAGCCACACCTGGCTGGCGCCCTGGGCCTTGGCGGCCAGCCACAGGTCAAGCCCCACACTGGCGGTGTGCCAAAGTGCCACCGGAATGACCCGCGCCGGCACGCCGTGCACGCCGCGGTCGGTACGCGCGGCACGGCCCAGTTCGTCGATCAGTCGCGCGCCGGCGCCCTGGCTGTGCAGCAACAAGGCGGCGTCCTGGCCGCCTGCGTGGGCATGCGCCTGCAGCAGGGTACGCAAGCGCTTGCCCTGGTCGGCCGCGTTCGGGTAGGCATAGCCCATGGCGCCGCTGGG
>JANOAQ010000121.1:0-1829 GCA_031411195.1 Burkholderiaceae bacterium
GTCGGTCATGTCGGCTCCTGGTGGTGCGGCAGCGGGGGGAAGATCAGCGAAGCCGGCCCAGGATGGGCCGAGGTTCGAGCTCGGGTGCATGCTACTTGTCTAGACAAGCTGGCGCAAGTAGGATCCAACCATGGTTTCCACCCAGGCAACGCACAGCAGCGGCACCACAGGCATGGCACCTTTTGCCGTCGTCAAGCAGGCCTTGAAGGCGGGCCTGGCCGCCAACCAGTGGCCCGCCGGCGCGCTGATGCCCAGCGAGGCAGCGCTGGTGGCGCAATTCGGCGTGAGCCGAATGACGGTGAGCCGCGCCCTGCGCGAGCTGCAGGCCGAAGGCCTGGTCGAGCGGGTACAGGGCGTGGGCACCTTTGCCGCGCAGTTGCACCGCGTGGCATCCACCCTCACCATCCGCGACCTGCACGACGAGATCGAATCACGCGGGCACCAGCACCATGCCGTGGTGCACCTGCAGCGCAGTGAAAAAGCGCCCGCCGCGCTGGCCGCCCGGCTGGGCCTGGCCACCGGCGCCAAGGTGTTTCACACCCTGATCGTGCACCACGACAACGGCGTGCCACTGCAATGCGAAGACCGCTACGTCAACCCGGCCTGCTCGCCCGGCTACCTGCAGGCCGACTTCACCCGCACCACGCCCACCCAGGTACTGTTCGACACCACCGCGCTGTGGCGCGCCCAGTACGCCATCGAGGCCGAGCCCGCCAGTGCCGACGAAGCACGCTTGCTGGGCATCGTGCCTGGCACCGCTTGCCTGGTGGTGACGCGCAGCACCTACACGCGCGACGCCACCATCACCCTGGCCCGCCTGGTGCATCCGGGCACGCGCTACCTGTTGCAGGGCGAGTTTCAGCCATGAGCCCACGGCCCGCTGACCTGGCCCGGCGCGCCGCCGCCGTGGCCACGCCCGACCTGGTCGCCGCCTACCAGCGTGATGGCGCGGTGTGCCTGCGTCAATTGCTCACCCCCGGCGAGGTGGCGCAACTGCAGCGCGGCATCGAAACCAACCTGGCCCAACCCAGCCCACGCGCCCTGGTGGCCAGCCGGCCCAACGACCCTGGCCGCTTCATCGAAGACTTCTGCAACTGGCAGCACAACGCCGACTACCGCGCCCTGGCCATCGATTCGCCCCTGGCCGAGACGGCGGCCCTGCTGATGCAAAGCCGCAGCGTGCGCCTTTACCACGACCACATGCTGACCAAGGAGCCTGGCACCCTCCAAAAGACGCCCTGGCACCAGGACCAGCCCTACTACAACGTGGATGGTTTGCAGAACGTCAGCTTCTGGATACCTGCCGATCCGGTGCGGCGCCACAGCACGCTGGAGTTCGTGGCCGGCTCGCACCGCGGCCCCTGGCTGATGCCGCGCACCTTCATGGACCACCAGGCCAAATGGTTCCCCGAAGGCAGCCTGGCCGACCTGCCCGACATCGAAGCCACCCGCGCGCAGCAGCCCATCCTCGGCTGGGCCTTGCAAACAGGCGACGTGGTGGCCTTTCACATGCTGGCCCTGCATGCGGCGGGCGGTGTGGATGGTGGCCAGCGCCGGCGCGTCTTCTCGCTGCGCTTCCTGGGCGACGACATGCGCCATGCGCCACGGCGCTGGAAGACCTCGCCCGAGTTCCCTGGCCTGGCCGACGAACTGCCGGCCGGCGCGCCCATGGATCACCCGCTGTTCCCGCTGCTGGTGGGGGCCGGTTCGTGATCCACACCGTGGCGCTGTCGCAGGTGGTTGAGCAGCCGTGGCGCAACGGCGGCGGCACGACGCGTGAACTTCTGGCCTGGCCCGATGCAAAGGCCTGGCAACTGCGCATCAGCGTC
>JANOAQ010000122.1:0-2852 GCA_031411195.1 Burkholderiaceae bacterium
TGGCCAGCCTGGGCGCCGGCGCCGCCACCACGCTGTGGCCCGGCAGCGGCCAGGCCCAAGCCCCGGCCTGGCCCGCCAAGCCCATCCGCCTGGTGGTGCCCTTCGCGCCCGGCGGCAGCAGCGAGATCGTGGCGCGCGCCACGGCGGCCGAGTTGACCAAGGCCTTTGGCGTCACGGTGTTCGTGGACAACAAGCCCGGTGGCGGCGGCAACGTGGCCATGGGCGAGGTGGCGCGCGCCGACGACCAGCACACCATCATCCTGGGCCACATCGGCACACTGGCGGTCAACCCCTACATCTTCGACAAGTTGCCCTACGACCCGAACAAGGACTTCAAGCCCGTCAGCCTGCTGGCCAAGGTGCCCAGCCTGTATGTGGTGCCCGCCGAACTGCCGGCCAGGAACCTGAAGGAATTCATCGCCCTGGCCAAGGCCAAGCCCGGCCGGTTGAACTACGGCTCGGCCGGCAACGGCAGCGCCGGCCACCTGGCGATGGAATACCTGAAGATGGCCAGCGAAACCTTCATCCTGCACGTGCCCTACCGCGGCACCGGCCCGCAATTGACCGACCTGCTGGCCGGCCGGCTGGACGCCGCCGCCGTGGGTGCACCGGCCATCCTGCAGCACATCAAGAGCGGCAAGCTGCGCTGCATTGCCACCGGCACCACCCAGCGCATCGCGCAGTTGCCCGACGTGCCCACCGTGGCCGAGCAGGGCTACCCCGGCTTCGAGATGACGCAGTGGTACGGCCTGCTGGCCCCGGCCACGCTGGCGCAGGCGGCGGTTGACAAGCTGGCCGCCGCGGCGGCCAAGGCCGTGCACATGCCCGAAGCCCAGGCCCGCCTGCAGGCCGATGCGGCCATCGCCGTGGGCAGCACCCCGGCCGAGTTTGCCGCCTTCATCACCGCCGAGCAAAAGCGCTGGAAGCCGGTGATCAACCGGGCCAGGATCAAGCCCGATTGAGCGGGCAGCGCCGGCCGCTCAAGCTTGGCGGCGCCGGCGCAACTGCGCGGCCACCAGGCCAAGGCCGGCCAGGGCCACCAGGGCCAGGCTGCCGGGCTCGGGCACGTTTTGCGTGACGACTGCGTCGCCATAGATGAACCTCATGCCGTCGATGTCGTCGGCCTGCGGGCCGCTGAACGCTTCGGTGTAGAACGGGTTCATCAGCGAGTTGGGCACGCTGGTGTGGTCCAGGCCCAGGGCATGGCCCAGCTCGTGCGCAAACACTTGAAAGATGCTGATGCCGGGGCCGCCAAAGCCGGTTTTCCAGGCTTCCTGCTGGTCGAAGAACATGTCGCCAGCAACCGAACCGCCGTTGACCGGCGGGTACGCGGCAAAGGCCAGAACGCCAAACGGGCCGTCCACCGCCAAGCCGCTGATGCGGATGTCGGCATTGGTGCCGCCGGCATTGGACGCCACGCCGTTATCGACCACCTGGGTGAAGTTCAGATTGGCCACCGTCGACCAGGCCGAGAAGGCGTTCTGGATCTCGGTCAAGAAGCCGGCGGGCATGAAGGTGTTCACGTCGCTGCAGGTGCCAAACCCGATGGCGCTGCAGTCGATGGCGCCGGTCAGGCTCCAGGTGATGTTGGCGCCGGTGCCCATGGTCGGGTTGCCCCATTTGCCCGGGGTGGTGCTGCCCAGCACATAGGCCGAGGCGACGGCTGGCACGGCCAGCACGCTGACCAGGGCACCACGGGCGATCAGTGTGGACAAGCGCTTTGAAACGGTGGACATGGGGTTCCCTGACGACAGTTGGATTTGGACCGACGAGCGTAGGTCACCACCGGCACTGCGCCGGCCCCTCAGACAGGTGGAGGCTTGCGGGGATTGACAAGGTCGCCATCGTCCGGCAGCGCCGGCCTCAGCGACTGCTGCTACGGCTGAGCGACAGCATGTGCCCCACACGCGCATCGCCCTGGCCGCCCAGCACCCCGGCATAGGCGGCGGTGGCGGCTTCGGCGCCGAGGTGGGTCTGCACGGTCAGCCATGGCGCATCGCCGCCGGTGGCCTGGTCCCGAAAGCCCTGCCAGGCGCTGACCAGGCGCTGGCCAAACTCGGCCGGGCCCCAATCGGCGCTGCGCTTCTTGACCTGGGCTGGTGCGAAGAACAACGTGGCGCGCGGGCCGGGCAGGTCTCTGGCGCCGGCCAGTTGCTGCACATGCGTGCCGCCGATCGAGCAGCTGTAGGCCAGGCGTGTGAAGCGGGTGTGGATGGCCAGCCGCAAACCGCCGTTGCCGGCGAAGTCGACATACACGCAGGGGGTATCGGCGGCCAGTTGGTCCAGTTGCGCGTAGGTGAGCACGCGGCTGTAGCAGCCCAGGCTTTGGCAGAAGGCCACATTGCCGGGGGAGGTGAGGCCCACCACCTCGACCTCGGGCCGCTTGGCCAACTGGGCGGCGGTGGCGTAGGCCGTCTTGCTGCTGGCCGACGACAACAGCATCACGCCGCGCTGACCGCCCTCGGTCGTGCCGAAGAACTGGTTGTCTGCGAGAAAATCGTCGATCAGCCAGGCGGTGAGGAACAAGGGGCGCAGCAGGGCCTGCAGCGCCTCGGTGTCGGCGGTGTAGAAGGGATCGCTGGCCACGCGCTGGTACTGGTTGTAGACCGGGTGCAGCGCGGCGCGGTGCGCGGCGCCGTCGCTGAAGCTGCCGGCCGACAGCTTCACCGGCTGCAGCAGCGCATGGCTGGCCATCGGCCAGTAGCCGTACAGCCGCTCGCCCACCACCACGCCGGGGCACAGGCTCTGCACCACATCGGCAAAGCCCCACACGGGGATGCAGCCCCAGGCGGGTGTTGTGGCGTTCGTATCAGCATCGGCAGCCACCGGGAAGAACTGCCAGTACTGCATCG
>JANOAQ010000123.1:0-2125 GCA_031411195.1 Burkholderiaceae bacterium
GCCGACCCGGTGATGCTGGAAGTCTTCAACAACCTGTTCATGAACATCGCCGAGCAGATGGGCCTGCGGCTGCAGAACACGGCGCACTCGGTCAACATCAAGGAGCGGCTCGACTTCAGTTGCGCGCTGTTCGACGCCCAGGGCCAGCTGATCGCCAATGCACCGCACATGCCGGTGCACCTGGGCTCGATGAGCGAATCGATCATGACCGTCATCGCGCGCAACCCGGCCATGCAGCCCGGTGATGTGTACGTGCTGAACGATCCGTACCACGGCGGCACCCACCTGCCGGATGTCACCGTCGTCACGCCGGTTTACCTTGATGACAATGCCTCGCAGCCCCAGTTCTACGTCGCCAGCCGCGGCCACCATGCCGACATCGGTGGCATCACACCGGGCTCGGTGCCGCCGTTTTCGCGCAGCATCGACGAAGAAGGCGTGCTGCTGGACAACGTGCTGCTGGTGCGTGATGGCCAGATGCGCGAGGCCGAACTTCGCGCCCTGCTGGGCAGCGGCCCCTGGCCCGCCCGCAACCCCGACCAGACCCTGGCCGACCTGCGCGCCCAGATCGCCGCCAACGAGAAGGGCCAACAAGAGCTGCGCGCCATGGTGGCGCAGTGGGGCGAGGGCACCGTGCGCGCCTACATGCAGCATGTGCAGGACAACGCTGAAGAGTCAGTGCGCCGGGTTATCACCGCCTTGAAGGATGGTGCATTCACCTTGCCGATGGACAACGGCGCGCAGATCCAGGTGCGCGTCACGGTGGATGCCACACGTCGCGAAGCCGCCATCGACTTCACTGGAACCAGCGCTCAGACGCCCGACAACTTCAACGCCCCCAAGGCGGTGACGATGGCGGCGGTGCTGTATGTCTTTCGCCTGTTGGTGGACGACGATATTCCGCTCAACGCGGGTTGCCTGAAGCCGCTGCGCGTGACGGTGCCCGAAGGCAGCCTGCTCAACCCAAAGCCGCCGGCGGCGGTGGTGGCGGGCAATGTCGAGACTTCGTCGTGCGTGACCAATGCACTGATCGGCGCCCTGGGCGTGGGCGCCAGCAGCCAGGCGACGATGAACAACTTCACCTTCGGCAATGACACGCACCAGTACTACGAAACCATCTCGGGTGGCTCGGGCGCAGGGCCGGGCTACGACGGCACATCGGTGGTGCAGACCCACATGACCAACAGCCGCCTGACCGACCCCGAGGTGCTGGAGTTCCGCTTCCCGGTGCGGCTGGACAGTTACGCCATCCGCACCGGATCGGGCGGCGCCGGGCGTTGGCGCGGGGGTGATGGAGGCATTCGTCGGGTGCGTTTCCTGCAGGCGATGACGGCCGCCATCCTCAGCAATGGCCGCCATGCCGGCGCGTTCGGGGGTGCCGGCGGTGGGGCCGGTGCACCGGGCATCAACCGGGTCGAGCGGGCCGACGGCACGGTGCTGGCGCTGGACTACATCGGGTCGGTGCAGATGGCGCCTGGCGATGTCTTCGTGATCGAGACGCCAGGCGGCGGCGGCTGGGGCAGGCCGCCGCCCCCCGATCCCGGCTTGCCGGTTACTGCGCAGGAGCGCCTGTGATGCCAGGCCGGGTCGCCGCTGGTGACGAGCGCTGCCTGCTGCTGACGGGCTTCGAGCCGTTTGCCGGCGATTCGGTCAATCCGTCGCTGGCGGTGGTTCGGGCCTTGCATGGTCGGCGAGCCGGCCATTGGCGCATGGCTGCGGTGCAACTGCCTTGCGTGTTCGCCACGGCCTTGCCGTCCCTGCGCATGGCCATTGAAACCCACCGCCCGGCGGCCGTGCTGTGCCTGGGGCTGGCCGGCAACCGCAGTGCTGTCAACGTCGAGCGGGTGGCCATCAACCTGATCGACGCCCGCATCCCCGACAACGCCGGCGCTCAGCCGATCGACCAGCCCGTGCTGGCCGGTGGCCCCGCTGCCCACTTCACCGGCTTGCCCGCCAAGGCCCTGGTGGCACGGCTGCAGGCCGCCGGCCTGGCCGCCGAGCTGTCGTTCAGCGCCGGCAGCTTTGTCTGCAACCAGGTGTTCTACGGCCTGATGGCCGCGCTGGCAGACCGCCCGGGCGTGGTGGGTGGCTTCATCCATCTGCCGCCCTTGCCCGAGCAGGCGGC
>JANOAQ010000124.1:0-4009 GCA_031411195.1 Burkholderiaceae bacterium
GTCTGGTCGAACACCGCATGGGGCAGGGCGCCCAGGGCGGCCAAGGCGATGTCGAGCACGCCGGCCGCACGCACGCCGGCGTCGGTCACCACCAGCGGCTTCTTCATGCCCACGCGGGTGCACTCGTCGGGCAGGCAGGCCACGGCGCCGTGGTCGATCTCGATCTGGGTGAGGTAGAGGATGCGGGCCATGCTGAAGGTCTCCTGAGGGGGGCGCGGTCGGGCAGTGTGGGGCGGTGATCTGCGAGGCCGGCAGTATGCTTCGCCCCCTTGCCACACCCTGTGTTGAAAGTGACACGCGCCTTGCTCACACCGGCCATGGCCGGCCTGCTCGACCGCATCCAGCGCGCCCAGCGTGTGCCCTTTCACGCCATGACGCCAGCCGAGGCCCGCACGGTCTACAACAAGGCCGCCGAGGTGCTGGAGCCACCGCGGGCGCCGTTGGCCCGGGTGCAAGACCTCACCGTGCCGGCCGCCGACGGCACGCCGCTGCCGGCCCGCCTGTACGCTCCCAGCCATGCCCGGCTGCCGGTATTGCTCTACCTGCACGGCGGGGGCTTTGTCATCGGCGGGCTGGAGACACACGACAGCCTGTGCCGCCAGTTGGCCCAACGCTCTGGCGGCGCCGTGCTGGCGCTGGACTACCGGCTGGCGCCCGAGCACCGCTTTCCCGCTGCAGTGCACGATGCCTGGGCGGCAATGCGATGGCTGGCCGATGAAGGCGCGGTGCAACTGGGCCTGGACGGCCACCGACTGGCCGTGGGCGGTGATTCAGCCGGCGGCACCCTGGCCGCCACCTGCGCCATCCATGCCCGCGACACCGGCCTGCCGCTGGCCCTGCAGTTGCTGATCACGCCCGGCACCACGGCCCACATGGACACCGGCTCGCACACCCTGTTTGCCAACGGCTTTCTGCTCGACAGCGCCAATGTGGCCTGGTTTTTTGACCACTACATCGACTTTCACCAGCGCCGGGATTGGCGCTTTGCCCCGCTCGAAGCCGACGACCTGGACGGCGTGGCACCGGCCTGCCTCATCCTGGCCGAATGCGACCCGCTGGTGGATGAAGGCCTGGCCTATGCCGACCGCTTGCGCCTGGCCGGCGTGGCGGTCGAGCTGGAGCTGTACCGCGGCCTCACCCATGACTTCATCAAGATGGGCCGCGCCCTGAAAGAAGCCGCCGCCGCGCAAGCCGTGGCCGGTGCCGCCTTGCAGCATGCCTGGAGACTGTCGAGCCCATGAGCCCGCTCGGCCGCCCAAAGGGCTCAACCACCGCAATGCAAAGCATGGAGGTTACCCAATGACCACCCGCGACGACTACCGATACTTCGAGCGCCTGCGCGTGCGCTGGGCCGAGGTCGATCTGCAGAAGATCGTCTTCAACGGCCACTACCTGATGTACTTCGACACCGCCGTGTGCGGCTGGTGGCGGGCGCTGGCCTTGCCCTACCACGACACCATGGCCGCGCTGGACGGCGACCTGTTCGTGCGCAAGTCGACGGTCGAATACCTGGCCTCGGCCCGCTACGACGAGTTGATCGACGTGGGCGTCAAGACGGCGCGCATCGGCAACTCGTCGCTGGTGCTGGCCTGCGCGGTGTTCCGGGGCGATGAACTGCTGGTGACGGGCGAATTGGTCTACGTGTTCGCCAGACCCACCACCCAAGCGACCCAGACCAGCCAGCCGGTGCCGGCGGTGCTGCGCGAGGTGCTGCAGGCATTCGAGGCGGGTGAGCCGATGGTGCAGGTGCGCCTGGGCGATTGGGCCAGTCTGGGCGCCGACGCCGGAGCCTTGCGCAAGCAGGTGTTCGTCGACGAGCAGAAGATCCCGGCCGAGCTGGAATGGGACGCCGCCGACGCGCTGTGCCTGCATGCCGTGGCCTACAACCGCCTGGGCGTGCCGCTGGCCACTGGCCGGCTGGTCGAACACAGCGCAGGCGTGTGCAAGATCGGCCGCATGGCGTTGGCCGCCGCGATGCGCGGTAGCCGAATCGGCCGGCAAGTGCTCGACGCCCTGGTGCAGGCGGCCCGGGCGCGGGGCGACGCCCAGGTGCTTCTGCACGCCCAATGCTCGGCCGCGCCCTTCTACCTGCGCGCCGGTTTTCGCCAGCAGGGCGAGCGATTCGAGGAGGCCGGTATCGCCCACGTGGCCATGGTGCGCGACCTGTGAGGCCCGCCTGCGGCCAAGCCGCTCGGCGGCTCAGGGCAGGGGCTCGAAGTGTTCGGCGTGGCGCGGTTGGGGCAGGGCGCGCGTGGCCGAATCAATCGCCGCCAACACGGTGGCTGTCAGGCCCCCGACGTAGGTTTCCATCAGCGTGACCTCACCGTCCCGCAATTCTGGCCGGCGCAGCAGTTCGGCCTGCAAGCCGGGGTGTTGCTGGAGCAGCGCAGCCTGCACTGCCCGCACCGCCGTCACCGTGGCGGCCAAATCCGCCTCGGGTACACGGTAGTAGACGTAGAGGCGGCGCAACGCGGCCATCAGCCCTGATCGAGGGGGATGGCGTAGGGCAGGGCGGTGGGCTGAAGCACGGGCCCATCGGCTGCACCCAGGTGCAGGCTGCCAGCGTCCAGCGCGCTGAGCTTGATTTCGACCAGCGCGCTGCTGCCGCCAGTCGCGCGCGGTGCCGCCAAGGCCACCAGGCCGGCTGGCTGGCTGGGGTCGGCACTGTGGAACACCTCTTGCCCGGCGGCCAGCGCAGCGGCACTGTCGAACAACATCGCACGGCGCTTGAGCGTGCCTCGGTACTGGCTGCGGGCGACGATCTCCTGCCCGGGGTAACAGCCCTTCTGGAAGTTGACGCCGCCCACCACTTCGAGGTTCACCATCTGGGGCACAAAATGCTCGACCGTGGCTGCGCTGATGCGGGCGATGCCGCTTTGCACTTCCAGCCAGGCCCAAGCCTGGGGCGCCAGCGCGGGCAGTGCCGGCGGCGCATCGGCGGCGGGCTGTGCCAGCAGCCAGCGGGGCGCACCGGCCGCATCGGGCAGGCGAATGGCTGCGGTGGCGCTTGACGTGGTTTCGACTCGCGCAGTCGTCCAGGCGGCGCCTGAGCCCGCTTCTCCCAGCCACGTGCCGGCGGCCTGGCCCGCCAGGCCGTAAAGCGCCACGTCGGCAGAGGCATCGCTGAGTTTGCACTTGGCGCGCAGCACAAACATCGACAGGCGCTTGAGCGTGGCCGGCAACAAATCGGCGCTGCAGGCCAGCAGTAGGGTGTCGGCATCGGCGCGCCAGACGATGAAGCTGGCCAGCAGCCGGCCCTTGGCCGAGCAGTAGCCAGCCAGCCGCGCGCTGCCTTCGCGCAGAGATTGGGTGTCCTGAGTCAGTTGGCCGTGCAGAAAGGCGGCGGCGTCGGCGCCCGTGGCGCGGATCACGCCCCAATCGGCCAGGCGCACGGCGCCGTCGAAGGCGGTGCTGGATGCGGGTAAGGTGCTCATGCTGCCGATTATGATCAGCCCCCAAAACGCCGCAGTCTGACGGGTGAGTTTGTCCTTGGTTTGGCGCGCCGGTTTTGCGGCTGCCGCCCTGTGCGGACGTGACCCTCCTCCACCCACCCACCTACCCATCGACCACCTGGCATGAGAGCCTGGCGCCTGCTGTTGATCGTTGCCCTGTTGGCCGCCGGCACGGCCGCCGCCAGCGTCTGGTGGTGGCTCGACCGCCCGCTGACCCTGGCCGCGCCCAGCGTCGAGTTGTCGATCGAGCCCGGCACCCCCCCGCGTGAGGTGGCCGCCGCCTGGGTGCGGGCCGGCGTGCAGGTCGATCCGGCCTGGCTGTACTGGTGGTTCCGTGGCAGCGGCGATGCGCGCCGCATCCGCGCCGGCAGCTATGAACTGGAGCCCGGCGTCACCCCGCGCGGCCTGCTGGCGCGCATGGTGCAGGGCGACGAGGCCTTCGAGCGGGTGCGCCTGATCGAGGGCTGGACGTTTCGCCAGTTTCGCGCCGCGCTGGCGGCAGCGCCGCACCTCAAGCACACCAGCCAGTCGCTCAGCGAAGCCGAGTTGATGGCGGC
>JANOAQ010000125.1:0-5051 GCA_031411195.1 Burkholderiaceae bacterium
AGATCGAGGGCTTCCTGAACGATCTGCCCGGCGTGGCCGAATCGGCCGTGGTGGGCGTGCCCCATCCCGATTTCGGCGAGGCGGTGGTGGCGGTGGTGGTGGCCCAGCCCGGTGCCACGCTGGACAGTGCCGCGCTGCAGGCCCGCATCAAGGGTCAGATCGCCAACTTCAAGGTGCCCAAGCACCTGTTCGTGGTGGCCGACCTGCCGCGCAATGCCATGGGCAAGGTGCAGAAGAACCTGCTGCGCGAGCAGCACCAGGGCCTGTTCGCGGCATGAGCCACCCGACCGCCCCAACCGCGCCTGTAGGTGTCGACCGTTGCCCGCGCTGCGGCGGCGGCTTCGACTGCGGCATGGCCGGCACCACGCCCTGCGCCTGCACCACGGTGACGCTGGACGCCCGCTTGCAGGCCGCCCTGCGTGAACGCTTCAGCACCTGCCTGTGCCTGCCCTGCCTGCAGTCGCTGGCGGCCGGCGCCAGCCTGGACCGCGGCGCTGCCTGATCAGGTGGCCCGGGTGGCCGCTGCAGCGGCAGCGGTGGCCACCTCGGCGGCAGCAGTGGCCGCTGCAGCGGCGGCTTGCGCCCGTTCGGCATCGTTGCGCAGGCGTTCCACCACCAGGCGCATCACGTGAAAGCCCAGCTTGGGGTTCTGGAAGTAGAGCTTGGCCACGCCCTCGGACGACAGGGTGTAGAGCGTGCAATCGGTGCGGCACGTGACGCTGCCGGTGCGGCGGTTGTCGGGGGCGAACAGTCCGATCTCACCGACCAGCGCGCCGGGGCCGAGCGTGGTGCCATGTTCGAGCAACTGCAGTTCACCGCTGTGCACGTAGACCATCTCGGTGGCCACGTCGCCCTTCTTCCAGAGCACCTCGCCCGCTGTGGCCTGGCGGCGTGTCATGTGCGGCAACAACCAATCTGACAAGGGCGTGTCGGCGCGTGCCTTGGCCATGGCGGCCACCAGGCTGCGGATCTCCCGGACCTTCTTGATGTTGATCGGGATCATCGCCAGGTACAGCGCCATCGTCGGCCAGGAATGGTTGATGACCGCATAGGCCACCAGGAAGACATTGGCCGCCAGCGCCACGATGCGCAGCGGCATCATGCTTTTCATCAGATAGCTGGCCACCATCAGCACCGCGCCAATGAAGCCCAACACCGCACCCAGGGTATGCATCTCGATTTCTCCCACCGCAGCCGGCGCCCGGTTGGGCGCGCTCCCCGCTGAATTGTTGAAAACGATGCTAGCAGGCGCCTTGGGTGCCCGCGCGCCGGCGGTGGGTTCCGCCCGCTCCGGGGCAGCCACCGACAATGGGGCGATGCAATTTCGGGATGCCCTTGCCGGGCTCTGCACCTGATGTCGCCGCTGGCGCTGTCGCTGTTCGTCGCGGCCTACTTCGGGCTGCTGCTGGGCGTGGCCTGGTTCACCTCGCGCCGGGCCACCGAGGCGGGCTTCTTCACCGGTGCGCGCGCCAGCCATTGGGCGGTGGTGGCCTTCGGCATGGTGGGCACGTCGCTGTCGGGCGTCACCTTCATCAGCGTGCCGGGGGCAGTGGGCAGCCAGGGCTTCGGCTATGGCCAGATCGTGCTCGGCCACCTGATCGGCTATGCCGTCATCGCCTTCGTGCTGCTGCCGGTGTACTACGCGCTGGGCCTGAGTTCGATCTACCACTACCTGGGGCTGCGTTTCGGACCGGTGGCCCAGCGCACCGGCGCGCTGTTCTTCATCGTTTCGCGCACGCTGGGGGCCACCGCGCGGCTGTACCTGGTGGTGCGCATCCTGCAGGACATCGTCTTCGCGCAACTGGGCCTGCCCTTCTGGCTGACGACGGCCATCCTCTTGCTGATGATCGTGCTCTATACCGTGCAGGGCGGCGTCAAGACCATCGTCTGGACCGACCTGCTGCAGACCGGCGGCATGCTGGCCGGCCTGGTGATCTGCGCGGTCATGGTGGTGCAGGCGCTGGGCCTGTCGCCGCTGGACGTGCTGCCACGGCTGCACGATGCCGGCCTGTCGCGCCTGTGGGGCACCGAGCCGAATGCGCCCGATTTCTGGGCCAAGCAACTGCTGGCCGGTGCCTTCATCGCCATCGCCATGACCGGCATGGACCAGGAGATGATGCAGAAGAACCTGTCGGTGCGCACCCTGCGCGGCGCCCAACTCAACGTGGTGGTGCTGGCGTTGTTGATGCAGGCCGTGGTGGGCCTGTTTCTGGTGCTGGGCGGCCTGCTCACGCTGTATGCCCGGCAGGTGGGTCTGGTGGCCACCGGCGATGCCTTGTTCCCCGCGGTGGTGATGGGCCACCTGCCCGCTGCGGTGCAACTGATCTTCATCCTGGCGCTGATCTCGGCCTTGTTCCCCAGTGCCGATGGCGCGCTCACCGCGCTGACCTCGTCCACCTGCCTCGATCTGCTGGGCCTGCCCCAGCGCAGCGGCTGGAGCCAAGCGCGCCGCCGCCAGGTGCGCCAGGCCGTGCACCTGGGTTTTGCGGCGCTCTTCATGGCCTTGGTGATGGTGTTTCGTGCGGTGGACGACCGGCACATGATCGGCCTCATCCTCAAGATCGCCGCCTACACCTACGGGCCGCTGCTGGGCCTGTTCGGCTTCGGCCTGCTGACCCGGCGGGTGGTGCGGCCGGTGCTGGTGCCGCTGGTGGCCCTGGCTTCGCCCCTGGCCTGCCTGTGGATCGATGCGAACCAGGCGGCGCTGTTCGGCACCTGGCGCATCGGGCTGGAGATGCTGGTGCTCAACGGCGCGCTCACCTTCGCCGGGCTGTGGCTGGCCTCATGCCCTGGGGGCCCAGGCGCCCAGCGGGTGATGGGCCAGGGCCACTGACACCATGAAGCCGTACACCGCCAGCGCTGCCAGCAGGCAGGCGGCGCGTGGCCAGCCGGGCCGGGCGCGCTTGAGTGCCAGCGAGCCCAGCACGATGTAGGCCAGCAGCAGGCCCAGCTTGGTACCCAGCCAGGGCTGCTGCAGCGGGTGCCAGCCGCCCCAGGCCCACAGTGTGGCGCCGGCGCTCAGCAAGGCCGTGTCGATGGCCACGCTGGCGCGGCGGGCCAGCGGGGCCATCGGCCAGTGCCGTTGCCGCAGCACGCCCAGGCCGCGCGCCAGAAACAGCGCACCGCTGCCGGCCACCAGGCTCAGGTGCAGCAGCTTGAGAATGGTGTAGCCAGGCATGGTGTGGTGGGCAGGTGGTGCACCCGCCGATGATGGCGCAGGTTGGCCACCGCAGGCGGCAGGATGCCCAGCCGCGTCCTTGAACTGGTTCAATTCCGTCGCAGGTCGTGCAACACAGTCGTTGAAAACGGGAGCCCGAAGACGTGCTCCTTGGGTCTGCACCGCCTGCCCACGGCCTGGCTTTGCATGCCAGACCGGCGCGGCAGGCGTTCGAGGGCGGGGGTTCAGGCGCTGGGCACGCGGGCGTCAGGCGTTCGGCGCGCAGGGCGGTGAACGCAACCTTGGGGTCATGAGGTCTGCTGTGGGCTCGTTTGCCGGCTTCTCTGTTTTTGACAAGCCGACGTTCAGCGGCTGGTGGCGAGGCCGTTGACGGCGGGTGACTGGCCGACTCCATGTCATTCCGGGCCTTCGGCCCTCCCTTCTCTACTTGCGTCGGCCAGTCACCCGCCGTCCTCGGCCTGGATGCAGCGGTGCGCCTCGCAGGCCAAAGATCCGTGCACCTCGGTGCTGCCCGAGCGTCGGGCCGGGCGGACATGTTCTGCGCAAGTAAAGAAGGGAGGGCCGGCAGGCCCGGAATGACAGGGAGCAGAGCAGGTCCGCCCGGTCCGGCGCGATCGCTCAGGCGCTTGAATGCCGTCTTTCAGCACACACAGCGACAGGCCGCAACGAGCCCGCAGCCGTCAGCGCCTGAGCCGGCTGCAGATCTCCAGCGTCAGCGCCGATTGGTTCAGCGCGTAGAAGTGGATGGCCGGCGCGCCGCCGTCGATCAGGCGCTGGCACAGGCCGGCCACCACGTCGATGCCGAAGGCGCGGATCGACGCGGTGTCGTCCAGATAGCCTTCCATCTTGAGCATCACCCAGCGCGGGATCTCGATGCCATCACGCGCAGCAAACTGCACGATGCGCGCAAAGTTGTGGATGGGCATGATGCCCGGCACGATGGGCGCGGTGACGCCCAGCTTTTGCGCCTCGTCGACGAAGTGAAAGTAGGCGTCGGGGTTGAAGAAGAACTGCGTGATGGCCGAATCGGCACCGCACTTGACCTTGTCTGCAAAGTGCTGCAGGTCCTTCCGGGCGTAGCGCTGCTCCGGGTGGTATTCGGGGTAGGCGGCCACCTCGATGTGCCAGTCGGGGCCTTGCGTCTCGCGGATGAAGCGCACCAGCTCGCTGGCGTAGCGAAACTCACCGGCGACGGCCGTGCCGCTGGGCAAATCACCCCGCAGCGCCACGATGCGGCGGATGCCCTGGGCGCGGTAGGTGGCCAGGATGTCGGCGATGCCTTCGCGCGTGCTGCCCACGCAGCTGAGGTGCGGCGCGGCCTCGTGCCCGGCGGCCGCGATGTCGCGCACGGTGGCCAGGGTCTTGTCACGCGTGGCCCCGCCGGCGCCATAGGTGACGCTGAAGAACTCGGGGCTCAGAACACTCAGGTCCTGCACCACCGTCTTGAGCTTCTCGCTGCCCACCGGCGTGTTGGGCGGAAAGAACTCGATGCTGATCGGCAGCGGGCCGCTGCGCTGGCCGGCCGGTGTGGAGGTGCTTGGGTGGGTCACGTTGAAATCTCGGGCTGAGGCGCAGGCGCGGGCGCCGGTGGTCCGGGCGCGGCCTGGGCTGCAGTGGTTGGTGTCAAGGTCATGGGTTCAGTCGCTACGCCCACGGTGCTGTTGTGCGGCCCGCGCCAGGCGTTGGTCGAAGGTGAGCAAGGGCGCGCGCAGCTCGGTGGCCAGCCACAAGTAAGCGGCGTCGCAGGTGCTCAGGGCATGCTGCGCCGCCAACGCGATGACAGCGGCCAGCGGCACCGGGTGCAGCTCGATGCGCTGCTGCGCAAAGTCGGTGAGGGCGGTGTCGATTTCTAGCGCGCTGGCGCCGGCTTGTT
>JANOAQ010000126.1:0-3129 GCA_031411195.1 Burkholderiaceae bacterium
CCTGGGGGCGCCGCCAGCGGCCCGGCAAAGCCGGTTCCGCGGCGGCCGCTTGCTTGCGCCTGTGCCTGATCCTGTCCTGCAGCTGCACGGCATCACCAAGCGCTTTGGTGCATTGCTGGCCAATGACGGCGTGTCGCTGCAACTGCAGGCGGGCGAGGTGCTGGCCCTGCTGGGCGAAAACGGTGCAGGCAAGTCCACGCTGATGGCCATCCTCTTTGGCCATTACCTGGCCGATGCGGGCAGCATCGAGGTGAACGGCACGCCGCTGGCGCCGGGCGACACCCGCGCCGCGCTGGCGGCCGGCGTGGGCATGGTGCACCAGCACTTCACCCTGGCAGACAACCTTAGCGTGCTCGACAACGTGGTGCTGGGCACTGAATCCCTGGCCGCGCCCATCACCCGGCGCGCCGCAGCCCGCGCCCGGCTGGTGGCGGTGGCGCAGCAGGCTGGCCTGGTGGTCGACCCCGATGCCCGCGTGGCCGACCTGTCGGTGGGCGAGCGCCAGCGCGTCGAAATCCTCAAGGCGCTTTACCGAGGCGCCCGTGTGCTGGTGCTGGACGAACCCACCGCCGTGCTCACCCCGCAGGAGGCCGACAACCTGTTTGCCACCCTGCGCCAACTGGTGGCGCAGGGCATGGCCATCATCTTCATCAGCCACAAGCTGGGCGAGGTGATGTCCATCTCGCACCGCGTGCAGGTGCTGCGCGCCGGCAAGACCGTTGCCGAGGCCCGCACCGCCGACACCAACCCCGCCGAACTGGCACGCTGGATGGTGGGCCAGTCGGTGGTGGGCCTTCAGCGTGAGCGGCGTGGCCTGCCCGCAGATGCGGCGCCGCGCCTGCAGGTGCAGGGTCTGGCCACCGGCCACGCGCACGGCGAGCGCGTGGCGCTGGCCAACGTGTCGCTGCACATCGCCGCCGGTGAAATGCTGGGCATCGCCGGCGTATCGGGCAACGGCCAGGGCCTGCTGGCCGAGGTGCTGTCGGGCGTGCTGCCGGCCACCGCCGGCACGGTGCTGCTCGATGGCCAGGCGCTGCCGTTGACGCCGCGTGCCCTGGTGGCCCAGGGCGTGGCCCGCGTGCCCGAAGACCGCCAGGCCATCGGCGTGGTGGGCGACCTGCCGATCTGGGAAAACCTGTCCGCAGAAGCCCTGCACACGCCGACGCTGTCTACCGCCGGCTGGGTGCGCCGCAGTGCGGCCATGGCCTATGCGCGTGCGGTGATCAACCGCTTCGACGTGCGCGGCGCCGCGCTGACGCGCCGCACCCGGGCGCTGTCGGGCGGCAATATGCAAAAGCTCATCCTGGGCCGGGTGCTGCAGCGCGCCGATGGCACCGCACCCCGCCTCATCGTGGCCCACCAGCCCACCTGGGGGCTGGACATCGGCGCCGTCAACTTCGTGCACAGCCAGCTGCGTGCCGCCCGTGATGCCGGCGCGGCGGTGCTGCTGATCAGCGACGACCTCGACGAGATCGAGCTGCTGGCCGACCGCATCGCCGTCATCAGCCACGGCCGCCTGGGCGCCGCCCGGCCCGCCGAGGCCTGGACCCGCGAAGCACTGGGTTTGGCGATGGCCGGTGCCGACATGGACCACCCCCGAAGCGCCTTCGGCGCCTCCCCCTCAAGGGGGCGCCCCCAGTGGCCAGGCGAAGCCGCTTCCACGGCGGCCGCTGGGGAAGACGCCGTTCATCGCAGCGCAGGTGGTCACTCATGAGGCTTGAAGCCCGCGCCCACACCGACTGGCGCACCAGCCTGCGTTGCGGCATCGGTGCGCTGCTGGCAGTGGCTGGCGTCGCGGCGGCCCTGGTGGCGGTGGCCGGAGCGCCGGTAGGCCCCACCTTTGCGCTGATGGCCCAAGGCGCCTTCGGCTCGGTGTTTGCGCTGAGCGAGACACTGACCCGCGCCATCCCGCTGGTGCTGACCAGCCTGGCTGCCACCGTGGCCTTCAAAGCTCGGCTGTTCAACATCGGCGCCGAGGGCCAGTTGTATGCCGGCGCCATCGCCGCTGTCGCGGTGGGCGGCGGCGCCCTCGATGCGCCGCCGGCCCTGCTGTTTTTGCTGATGCTGAGCGCCGCCGTGCTGGCCGGCGCGCTGCTGCTGCTGGGCCCGGCGCTGATGAAGAAGCTGTGGGGCGTTGACGAGGTGGTCAGCACCCTGCTGCTGAACTTCATCGTGCTGCTGGGTGTGGGCGCACTGCTCGACGGGCCGATGAAAGACCCGGCTTCCATGGGTTGGCCGCAGAGCGTGGCGCTGCTGGGTGATCTGGAGCTGTCCAGGCTGGTCGACCAGACCCGCGTGCACACCGGCTTGCTGTTCAGTGTGGGCGCGGCGCTGGCACTGTGGGTGTTGTTGCGCTTCACCACGCTGGGCTTCGACATCCGCGCCCTGGGCGCCAATGCGCGCGCTGCCGCCTTTGCCGGCGTTCCGGTGCTGCGCACCACCGTGTGGGTGGCGCTGCTGTCGGGCGGGCTGGCGGGGCTGGCCGGCGCCATCGAGGTGGCGGGCCGCACCAACTACGTCACGCTCGACATGTCGCCGGGCTATGGCTACACCGGCATCGTCATCGCCATGCTGGCCGGCCTGCATCCGCTGGCCGTGGTGGCCGCCAGCGTGGGCGTGGCCGCGGTGCTGGTAGGCGCCGACAGCATGAGCCGCGCCGTGGGCGTGCCCACCTACCTGGCCGACGTGGTGGTGGCCTGCGCCCTGCTGGCAGTGCTGACGGCCAGCATGCTGGCGCGCTACCGCCTTCGCCGAACATGACCCACCCCCTACGCGCTTCGCGCGCCCCCTCAAGGGGGCAACGCCAGCAGCCCGGCCAAGCCGGTTCTGCGGCGTTTGCTTGGCCCGGCCGGCGTCCAGCAACCAGCATGGCATCCATTGCCGTGGAATGCTCGCCATGATCCTGGACATGATCACCAGCCTGCCCTTCTGGGTGGCCGTGCTGCGCGTGGCCACGCCGCTGATCTTCGGCACCCTGGGCGTGCTGCTGTGCGAGCGCGCCGGCGTGCTCAACCTGGGCATCGAAGGGCTGATGGTGGCCGGCGCCTTTGCCGGCTGGTTTGCCGTCTACCTGGGCTTGCCGCTGTGGGGCGGCGTGGTGGCCGCTGCGGTGGTGGGCGCGCTGTTCGG
>JANOAQ010000127.1:0-3942 GCA_031411195.1 Burkholderiaceae bacterium
GTCGTTGCGCATGGCCGCCCAGCCCAGCACCGGCGGCATCGCGCCCGAGGCACCGCCAATGACGATGTTTTGCGGCGTCAGCGGCTTGAGCACCACGGTGTAGATGACGGCATAGCCCACAAAGGTGGCAAAGGTCAGCCACATCGTCAGCGGATTGACCCACCAGTAGAGCAATCCACTGCCCAGGCTGCACAACACCGCCGAGAAGACCAGGGCCTGGGTGTCGCTCAACTCGCCCTTGGCAGTGGGACGCCAGGCGGTGCGCGCCATTTTGCTGTCGATCACCCGTTCGACCAGGCAATTGAAAGCCGCCGCGGCACTGGCCACCAGCCAGATGCCCAGGGTGGCTGCCAGTGCCAGCGACAACTTGGGCAAGCCGGGCTCGGCCAGCAACATGCCGATAACGGCGCAAAAGACGATGAGTTGCACCACACGTGGCTTGGTCAGCGCCATGTACTGCCGCCAACGGCTGGCCGCAGGCTGAGGGTTGGTGATGGTGGCGGTCATGGGATGGCGATTCAGGCAGGGCGTAGATCAGCGCTGGCGGGGCGCGTCGCGACAGAAGTTGACGGCAGCGGTGCTTGCGCACCGGCACGCGCACGGGCGAACAGCGAAACCAGCACGCCCACCAGGGCAGCCGCCCCGGCACTGTGCGCCAGCGCTGCGGCGATGGGCCAGCCCAGCACGATGTTGGACAGGCCACTGGCCACTTGCCACAGCAGCAGGCCGGCCAACAGGCGGGCGTAGCCGCGCGCCGTGCCATCGCCCAGGCGCCAAAGGCAGGCCATCAGGCCCGCCAGGGCCAGCACGGCCACCAGCGCAAACAGGCGGTGCGCCATGTGCACGGCCACCAGGGCCTCGAAGGGCAGATAACCGCCGTGGCCGGCACGGCCCAGTTCACGCAGGATGGTGAAGCCGTGGGCCGCGTCCATGGTCGGCCACCATTGGCCGTTGCAGGTGGGAAACCCGGTGCAGGCCAACACCGCGTAGTTTGTGCTTACCCAACCACCCAGCGCAATTTGCAGACCCACCGCAGCCAGCACGGGCACTGCCCAGCGCTGCACGGCGCGGGCGGGCTGCGGCGCCAATGGGCGGTTGGCAAACGACTCATGCTGCACAACCAGCAAGGCCAGCAGCACCAGCGCGCCCAGCAGGTGGGCGGTGACGATGGCCGGGTAGAGCTTGAGGGTGACGGTGTACTTGCCGAACAGCCCCTGCACGATGACCCAGACCAGGGTGGCCACGCCCCAGGCAGGCGAATGTGGCAGGGCCCGGCGTGCGCGCCAGCCCACCTCCGCCGCCACCAGGATGAGGGCGCCCACGGCCATGGCAAGGTAGCGGTGCAACATTTCGATCCAGGCCTTGGCCAAGGTCACCGGTCCGGTCGGCAGCGCGACTTGCGCGGCCTGGATGTCGGCATGTGCCCCCAGCGGGCTGGCCTCACCGTAGCAGCCGGGCCAATCGGGACAACCCAGGCCCGAATCGGTGAGTCGGGTAAAGGCGCCAAAGACGATCAAGTCAAACGTGAGGAAGAGCGTGATCGCCGTCAGCGCGGCCAGCCGCGCTTGAATCGGCGCCCCGCGCTGGCGCAGCCACCACCACGACAGCGGCAGCAGCGCGATCGCAGCGGCCAGCAGCGCCAGGCGCAGCACAGGTGAGAAATCGACCAGCGCTTGGGTAGGCATGAAGGTATGAGCGGACGCGTCGAAGCCGATCAGGGGCGCGATGCGCCAGGCAATGGCGCAGCGGCCGGCAGTGTTTCGATCAATGACTGGCGGCCCGGCTTGTCCCAACCGGCCGACCCCCGAAGCAACTTCTCGACATCGCGCTTGAGCTTGGAAGGGTCGGGATTGGCCGGGGCGCGCATCATCCACTCGCCCACCGGGTCGACGATGTAGACGTGGTCTTCCAAGGCCTGGCCCGGCGCCGGCTTGAGCCAGGCCGCCACGACCGACCGCGGCAGGCGCAGCACATTCATGGCGGGCGTGGCGGCCAACGCCTTGCCCAGGACCGAAGACACCGGTGCGTCGTCGATCACGAGCCACAGCTTGTCGATGCGTTCACGCTCCTTGCCGTTCATCTCGCGCAATTGGCGCTGCATGAACAGGCGCTTCTCGCATTCAGCCGCGCAGGTACCGCTGCCCACCACCACCAGCAGCCATTGGCCGGCCAGACCACGCAGCGCACGCGGCTGGCCGTCGAGCGTGAGCGCCTGCACCGCCGGCATGGGCACGGTCGGCTGTATCAAGGTGCCGTATGCCATGGCGCCGCCCGATGGCCGCGCCACGTAGTAGAAAAAGTAGCTCAGCAGCACTGGCGCGGCGCACACGGCCATCACCAGCAGCATCTTCAGGCGTCCGCTGGCCTGCTGCCGCACCAGGGCTTGGCCCGGCTGGGGCAGCGTGTGCACGGTCAGACCCAGGGGCTGCTCGGATCGGTCGCTCATTCGCAGGGCTCAGGTTGGGTGCCGCGCGATGCGCGGCGGGCGGGACTGATGAATTGAAACCAGGCGGTCAGGCCGATGACGAGCGCACACAAGGCAAACCACTGGAAGGCATAGCCCTGGTGTTTTCCGACATCCACGGCCACCGCCGGCCATTGGCGCAGCAGTCCATCGCGCACCGGGCCTTCAGATGCGGCGCTGGCTTCGGGTACAACTTGCTCGGCCGCCATCTGCTGCAGGGACAGTGGCCGCAAATGCTGCCCCAGGTCCTTTGCGAATGCCATCATGTCGAGATTTTGCCGGATCAGCCCGCGGTCTTCACCGGCCATTGCCAGCAACTGACCCGGCGGTGGGGCCAGGCGCCCGGGTACCAATACCTCGCCCCGAGGACTCGTCAGTTGTGGCAACCGGCTGCGATCGTTGAAATCGCGCGGTACCCAGCCCCGCTGCACCAGCACCACATCACCGGGCGCCAACTGCAGCGGCGTGACCACGTAGAAGCCCTGCCGGGCATTCATCTGCCGGTTGTCGAGGTAAACCGTGCGATCGGCCAGCCACCGGCCGCGCAGCACGGTGTTGCGGTAGTGCTGAGTCGCCGCCGTGGCGACATCGTTGGCGAGTGCGGAAGGGCTCAACGGGGGCTGATCGGCACGCGCCAATATTTTGGCGTGCAAGTCCAGTTTCTGCCGTGCACGGTCGAGCTGCCACCATCCCAGGCGCGCCGTGACGCCGGCAGCCACCAAGGCAGCCACCAACACCCAGAGGCGACGGCTCGAAGGTCGTGTTGTCAGCATGGCAAGCCGCGGGCTGGATAATCGCGCACCATGAAGACCGTGATCGTGCTGGCCCTGGTGCTGGTGCTGGCCTGCCTGGCCGGCGCCGGTGTATTCATGTTGCGCAAGGGCGGTGATGCGCAATCGCGTGATACCCGCATGGCCCGCGCCTTGGCGCTGCGGGTGGGGCTGTCGATTGCGTTGTTCATCTTCATCCTGCTGAGCTGGTACATGGGCTGGATCAGGCCTTCGGGCCTGCCGATGGGGCGCTGAAGCCGCGCCGCAAGCAAAAAGACGCCGCTTGCGGCGGCGTCTTTGCGGTAAGCGCGGCGGCAGCCGCGCCGATCACAGCCAGTAGACCAGGAAGTAAAGGCCCAGCCAGACCACGTCCACGAAGTGCCAGTACCAGGCCGCACCTTCAAAGCCGAAGTGGCGCTCTGGGGTGAAGTGGCCCTTCTGCAGGCGCAAGGTGATGAACAGCAGCATCAACATGCCCACAAGCACATGGAAGCCGTGGAAGCCGGTGAGCAGGAAGAAGGTGGAGCCGAAGATGCCCGAGCTGAGCTTGAGGTTCAGGTCCTGGTAGGCATGCATGTACTCGTAGGCCTGCACACACACGAAGGTGGCACCCAGCACCACCGTGATCCACATCCAGGCGATCGTCTTGGCGCGTTTGCCGGCGATCAGCGCATGGTGGGCCACCGTCAAGGTCAGGCCCGAGGTCAA
>JANOAQ010000128.1:0-2556 GCA_031411195.1 Burkholderiaceae bacterium
ATACCCTGGTCGACCTGTGGGCCAGCTGGCAACAGCGGCTGGTGCAGGGCGGCGAGCTGGTGTGGTTCGCCAAGCTGGGCAATGCCGGCAATGCCCTGGCGTACAACGCCAGCGCCCTGCGCACGGCGCGCGACTTGTCGCCGGCCGGTGCGCGTGCGCTGCAGTTGGGGCTTCGGCTGGCCTTCTAGCCTGGTGGGTCAGGCCGGTGTGACATACCACCGCAGCCGCAGCCGAGGCAGGCCGCGGTGGTGCAAATGACCGGTGGGCACCGGTCAGTTCAAGGCTTGCCCCTGGTCGGCCGCGGCTAGGCTGTCACCCTATGAGCGCACCACGCCCACCCTTGCCGACCAGCCACGGCTGGCAACGCACCCAAGCCGGTGGCCTGCCACTGCCGTCGATTGCGCCCACGCCGCCCCGCCTGCAGCCCCCGCTGCGCGAGGTGCTCAAGGGCCTGGACTCGCGCGAGCTCGAAGGCGAGACCGTCTTCGACGAACTGTTCGGCAAGCTCGACGGCAACCTCGACACCGGCGACACCGGCCAAGCCCGGCGGCGCTGAAGCCCGCGCCGCGTCAGGTGGTGCCGATCGGCGTCAGCCCCCGAAGGGCCTGACCCCGAACAACCAGGCATGGCCCCAGAAGGCCAGCACCACCCAGGCCGCTACACCCACGGCCACCGCACCGAGCGTGCCCGCCAGGGTGCCGGCCGGGTAGACCGCGCCAGTCGCCCGATCACGTTGGCGGGCCGAGCGGAAATCCAGCACCGCCCACAGCAGGAAACTGCCGAACAGCAGCACATCGGCCACCGTGTTGTTGGCCAGCAGATGGGCAAAGGCCCACAACTTGACCGACAGCACCATGGGGTGGTGCAAGCGCGCCTTGATGCCGTTGCGCGGCACGTAGGCCGCCGCCAGCAGCACCAGCGCCAACAGCACCAGCAGGGCGGCCAGGTGACGTGTCCATACCGGTGAGGCCCACAGCACCTGCGGCGCCAACCGCGCCTGGCCATAGCCCCACACGATGAGGCCGAAGCCCACCAGCGAGACCACGGTGTAGAGCCCCTTCCAGGCATTGGGCCCGCGCTGGGCGATGACCTGGCTGCGCCAGCCCTCGGCCAGGATGCGGGTTGAATGCATGCCCAGAAACATCAACAAGCCGAGGATGAGTGCGCTCATGGTGAACCTTTCTTATTTGCGGGCCGGGCTGTTGAGGTAGACGCCCCACAGGCGGGCCAGGTCGGCGGTGCCGTCACTGCCCTTGACCTGGGCGAAACTGGCCTTGGCTTCGTCGATCTTGCCGGCGCGCCACTGGGCATAGCCCAGGTGCAGCAGGGCATCGTCGGGGCGGCGCAGGCCGCCCTTGGCCAGGCCCTGGCCCATCAGCGCCAGCGCGCGCTCGTGCTGGCCGGCACCCGACAGGGCCAGGCCCAGGTTGACGGCGGCATTGCCTTCTTTGGCCTTCAGGGCCGAGGCTTCGGCTTCGCTGATCTGCGCACGGTCTTGCGCGGCCGACCGGGTCACACCGTCGCGCAGCTTGCGGTCGGCGTCGGCATTGGCGTCCTTGCCCAGCACGCCACTGGCAAAACCGTCGTCGAGCAGCTTTTGCGCCTCGGCCGGCAGGCCGGCCTGCTGGGCGCGGTAGGCCCAATCGCCCACTTCGCCGGCCTCTTGCGTCAGGCCCACCGCGCGGCGAAGGCGGTACAGGTCGATGCGCAGGCGCTCGTCGGCATAGCCTTCGCGGCGGGTGGTGCGCGAGATCAGCTCGCCCCAGTATTCGGGCTTGCCGGTGGACGAACTCAGCTTTTGCACTGCCACCAGGTAGGCGGGCAAATCCTTCAGCTCCAGCTGGCTGCCGGCCAGCATGCGCAGCGTCGCCTCGGGCGTGACCCGGCCAACGGCATCGTTGGCCGCCACCTCGGGCATCAGCAAGCGCACCACGTTGGCATGGTCGCCCAGCACGCTCAGCACCTGGGGGTAGAGGCGGCTGACCTCGGCACTCTTGCCGCCCTCGGCCAGGTAGCTCTTCATCAGGCTGGCGCCCAGCTCGTACTTCTTCTGCTGAAGCGCCAGCTTGACCGTCACCTCGACGAGGGGCGGCTTCTCGGCCGCAGGCAGCAACGGCGAGAGGATGACCTGCTCGAACGTGGACAGCGCCAGTGCCGGGTCGCCGGCATTGGCGGCAGCCGGGCCCCTCAGGCGCAGGATGATGTAGCGGTCGTAATCGCTCAGCTTGGGCAAGGCCTCGGCCTCGGCCAGGCGAGCCAGGGCTTCCTGCGGCTTGCCGGCCTTCAGCGCCTCTTGCGCGGCGACCAGCGGCTTGTGCACGTCGACACTGACGGTGGGTCCCGACGCTGCCGAGGCCGGTTGGGCAGCCGCAGCGGCCGGTTGTGCACCGGCGCTTCCGGCCGTTGCCAGGCAGCAAGCCAGCACCAACGGGCGCAGCGCACCACGCAGTGTCAAGCGCAACACGGCGCGCGGGGAAGGGTAGGCAAAGGAGGTTACGGTCACGGTCGGCGCCTGGAAAAGTGTGGCCATGTGGGCGAAAGCGCGAGTGTAGTCAG
>JANOAQ010000129.1:0-6584 GCA_031411195.1 Burkholderiaceae bacterium
CTTCGCGCCTGCCCCCCAAGGGGGCGCTCAGCCGCCTTGGGGCGGCCCGGCGCCGGCTGAGGGCCCGCCAACAGCGGCTCAGCAGGCGGTGACGGCCTGCCGCTTGGCGATCTGCCGGCAAATGATCACCATGGGCAGCAGGCCGACCACCACGATGGCCAGCGCGGCCGTAGACGCCTCGGCCAGCCGCTCGTCGGCAGCCAGGGTGTAGGCCTGGGTGGCCAGGGTGTCGAAGTTGAAGGGGCGCATCACCAGCGTGGCAGGCAACTCCTTCATCACGTCGATGAACACCAGCAGGCCGGCCGTCAACAGCGGGCCGCGCAGCAGCGGCAAGTGCACGCGCCACAAGGTCAACGCCGGCGTGTGGCCCAGGCTGCGCGCGGCCTGGTCCATGGCGGGGGTGATGCGGGTCAGGCCCGCTTCAACCGCCTGCATGGCTGCCGTGAGGTAGCGCACCAGGCAGGCATACACCAGCGCTGCAATGCTGCCGGTGATCAACAGGCCCACGTTCCAGCCGAACAACTGCTGCAATCCTGCGGCCAGCAAGTGATCGAGCCGTGTCACAGGGATCAGTACCCCCACCGCAATCACCGAGCCCGGCAGTGCATAGCCCAGTCCAGCCACGCGGTGAGCCCAGCGCATGGGGGCGCCCCGATGCACCCGCGCGGCATAGCCGATCAACAGCGCCAGCGCCACGGCCAGCACGGCGCTCAGGCCGGCCAGCAGCACGCTGTTACCCGCCAGGCGCACGAAGCGCTCGCCGAACTGTGCATCGCCATCGGTCAGGGCCATGCGCAGCAGCAGCGCAGCGGGCAGCAGGAAGCCACCCAGCAGCGGCACGCTGCAGGCCAGCACTGCCAGCACCGCATGCCCCCCGGTGAGGCGGATGCGCGCGCTGTCGGCCCGCCGCGGGCTGGTTTCGGCAAAACGGCGGTGACCACGGCTGAGACGCTCGAAGGCCAGGATGGCGATGACAAAGGCCAGCAGCACCAAGGCCAGCTGAGCCGCCGCCACACGATCGCCCAGGGAGAACCAGGCCCGGTAGATACCGGTGGTGAAGGTTTGCACCGCAAAGTAGCTGACGGTGCCGAAGTCGGCCAAGGTTTCCATCAGTGCCAGCGCCACACCGCCAGCGATGGCCGGCCGGGCCATGGGCAGCGACACCCGAAGCCAGCCCTGCCAGGGCGTGAGGCCCAGCGAGCGCGCCACTTCCAGCGTGGCGCCGCCGCGCTCGAGAAAGGCGGTGCGCGCCATCAGGTAGACATAGGGGTAGAGCACCAGCGAAAACATCAGCACCGCACCTGCCGTGCTGCGCACGTCGGGAAACCAGTAGTCGGCGCGGCGCCAGCCAAAGGCCTCGCGCAGCGCCGTCTGCACCGGGCCCACGTACTGCAGCAGGTCGGTGTAGGTGTAGGCCATCACATAGGCGGGCACGGCCAGCGGCAGCACCAGGGCCCATTCAAAGCTGGCCCGGCCGGTGAAGTCGTGCCGCGTCACCACCCAGGCCGCCCCCACGCCCAGCAAGCTGACGCCGATGCCCACGCCAGCGCACAACCACAGCGTGGTGATGATGTAGTCGGGCAGCACGGTGGCTGCCAGGTGGGCCCAGGTGCCGCTGGTGCCGCCGGCAAACAACTGCGAGCCGACCGACATCAAAGGCAGGCCCACCATCAAGGCGGCAAGCAGGGCCACGACCAGCAGGCCCGAACCAGCCCGCCGCCCGAGCCTGCGTGAGCGTGGCGCAATCGCCGGCAAAGGTGGCAGGGGTGCAGGGCGGGCGGTCAAGACGAATGGGCCAATGGCAAGGCAGACATGAGTGTATCGGCGCGCTTTGTGCAAACCGTCGTGAAGCCGTACCGACCAGGATCTGCAACCCCGCCACCGCCTATCATCGCCTCACCATGCAAGGCATTGATCCTCCCTGGCTGTCACTGGCCGACATCGCGGTGGCCTATGCCACCAAGACCGTCGTGCACGACTTTTCACTCAGTCTGCCGCGTGGCCAGGTGGGTTGCCTGCTGGGCCCCTCAGGTTGCGGCAAAAGCACCGTGCTGCGCGCCATTGCCGGCTTCGAGCCGCTGAGCGCGGGCCACATACAGCTCGATGGCGAGGTGGTCAGCGATACACACCGCACCGTGCCTCCTGAGCAGCGCCGCATCGGCATGGTGTTCCAGGACCATGCGCTGTTTCCGCATCTGACGGTGGCGGCCAATGTGGCCTTTGGCCTGCGGGGCCAGGCCGATGCCGCCCAGCGTGTGCAGCAGATGCTGGACACCATGGGCTTGGGTGGGACTGGCGCGCGTTACCCGCACCAGTTGTCGGGTGGCCAACAGCAGCGTGTGGCGCTGGCACGGGCTTTGGCGCCGTCCCCTCGCCTGCTGCTGCTGGACGAACCGTTCTCCAACCTCGACATCGAATTGCGCGAACGCCTGGGCGGCGAACTGCGTACCCTGCTCAAGGCCGCCGGAACCACGGCCCTGCTGGTCACCCACGACCAGCACGAGGCTTTTGCCATCGCTGACGAGATCGGCATCATGAGCGGCGGCCGTATCCAGCAATGGGACACGGCCTACAACCTGTACCACCGGCCGGCCAACCGCTTCGTGGCCGACTTTGTCGGTCAAGGCGCCTTTCTGCCCGGCACGGTGCGGCGTGGTCAGCAAATCCTGATGGAACTGGGCGAACTGACCAGCCCGCAGCCCGTGCGCTGCACCGAGCACGGTGACCTGTGTGATGAGGGCTGCATGGTGGATGTCTTGCTGCGCCCCGACGACGTGGTTCACGACGATGCCAGCCCGGCGACCGCCGAAGTGGTGGCCAAAGCCTTTCGCGGCGCTGAATTCCTCTACACCCTGCGGTTGGACAGCGGCGCAACAGTGCTGTCACTGGTGCCATCGCACCACAACCACGACATTGGCGAACGCATCGGCATCCGCCTGGAGATCGACCACGTGGTGGCCTACAAGCGCGAAGGCGCGCCGGTGGCCCTGTGCGGCTAGCGACCGCGCCCCGGGCAGGCCGGAGCTGAGCGCCCCCTCGGGGGGCAGGAGCGAAGCGACGTGGGGGTGGACATCTCAGCCGGCGCCGGGCCGCCCCAAGGCGGCTGAGCGCCCCCTCGGGGGGCAGGAGCGGAGCGACGTGGGGGTGGGCATCTTCATCGGCCGCCCAGGCTCTTCAGCGCGGCGCTCACTTCGGCCTGCTCGGCATACCGGTCGCCCAGCAGCGCCAGCCGGTCCAACTCGGTCTTGGCCAGCTTCTTTTCACCCGCTTGGACGTACAACTTGGCCAGACTCAGGCGCAGGCCGGGCTCATCGGGCTGTAATGAGACCGCGCGCTTCTGAATTTCCAGCGCCTTGGGCAGCTGGTTCACCTGCGAATAGGCCTGGGCCAGCGTGTCCATCAAGGCCGGGCGGTCAGGGGCCGCACGTACCGCGCGCTCGGCATATTCAAGCGCACCAGGCTTCTTTTGGGCCATCAGGAGCCACGCGACATTGTTGAGCGACAACGCGTGCTCGGGGCTGATCTGCAGCACCGCCTGATAGCGGGACTCGGCGACCGCCAAATCTTTCTTCCCCATGGCCACGTCGCCCAGATAGAAGTTGAACGACAAGTCCTTGGGGTGTGACTGAAGCCAGCTGGTGGCCAAAGCATCGGCCTCGGCGGCCTTGCCGGCCTGGCGCAGGGCCATGTGCAGGCGCTGGGGAACCTGCGCCGGGTTGGTCTTGGCCAGCGCCTTGCGCAGCACCACCACGGCGGCATCGGGCCGCTTGATCGACAGTTCCACCTCGCCTTCCAGCAGATAGCCCAGTGCTTCGTCAGGACGCTGTTTCTGAACCTCGCGGGCAATGGCCCGCGCCTGATCGGGTTGGCGCTGCTTGAGGGCCAGGCCCATGGCCATCTGTTGGGTGGGCAAGTGCTCAGGGGCAACTTCCAGCGCTTTCTTGATGCTGCGATTGGCCGCCGGCAGGTCATTGGCCTGTGCTTGTGCCTCGGCGGCGCCCAGGTAGCCCAGGGGCGCCTTGGGCTGCAGCGAGGCGATGCGGTTGTAGGTATTGAGCGCCTGCTGGTGGTCACCCGTGCGCAACTGGGCCTGGCCCTGCCGGCCCAGCAGCTCGATGTTCTCGGGCAGGCGCGCGATCGCCGCCTGCGCCGCTGCCAGCGCGGTCTTGGCGTTGCCGGTACCCAGGTGGTGATCGATCAGGGCCAGGCGCAGCGATTGATCGGTCGGGTTGGCCTTGACGGCTTCGTCCAGGAGGCCCGTGATCGTCTCGCGCGTGGCCCCCGTTCGTGCGGACAGCTCCACCAGAGCCAGGCGTGCAGAGGCGTTCTTGGGATCGAGCTTGAGCAGGGCTTCAAAACGACCGCGTGCGGCATCGGGCTTCTTCTCCATGAAGTCCAGGCCCGCCAACGCTGCCACCGCAGGGTAGTACTTCGGATCACGCGCGACCGCCTGTTCAAAGGCCTGGCGGGCACCCGGGAGGTCCTTCTTGGCCATCATCACCTGGCCCCGAAGATGGGCCGGCATGGCTTGGGTGGGCTGCTTCTTCTCCAGCGCATCGATGGCCTTGAGCGCGGGGTCGAACGCCTTGCGGCGCAGGTGAGTGGCAATCAAGGCCATGTCGGCCGAAGTGCCGTCGTCCGCCGCAGCCACGCTCTGCAACTCTGCAATGGCCGCATCGCCCTGGCCTTTGGACACTTTCGACAACGCCATCGCCGTGCGGATCTTCGGGTCGTTGGGCTTGAGCTTGGCGGCCCGGTCGAACAGCTGGCTGGCACCCGCCGTATCACCCAGGAGCAGACGGGCCTGGGCGGCCATGGTCACGGTTTCGGCATCGGCCTTGCCACTGGCCAGCAGGGGCTCCAGGGCCGGCGCCACCTTGGCCGCCTGCCCCAGGGCCAGATAACACTGGGCCAGGAGACGGCGTGTGGCCACGCTGCCTGGCTCGAGTTGGTAGGCGCGCACCAGCAAAGCCTCGGCCTGGCCCGGTGCGTTCAGTTTGAGCTCCACCGCACCAGCCGACTGCAGCAGCATCAGGTGGTTGGGCATCACTTTCAACAGCGATTGAAAGATTTCGCGCGCACGCGGCAACTCGCCTTTCAGGAAAGCAAGCTGGCCGTCGAAGAGCAGGGTCTGCGGGTGCTTGGGCAGCAATTTGCGCATCGCCTCGAACTGCGCTTGCGCTGCTGCGGAATCACGGTGGCCCAGGTGATTGCCGATCAAGGCGGCATGCGCTGCGGCATGGTCGGGCTTGACGGTCAGGGCCTGCCGGTAGGCCTTCAGCACCTCTTCGTTCGAACTGGGTTGCCGCATCAGAAGATCGCCCTTGAGCACCCAGGCTTCGGCGCTGTTGGCATTGCTGGCCAGCAGCGCATCGACCAGCTTCAGCGCACCGGGCAGATCCCCACCTGCTGCGGTGACGCGGGCCTTCAACAGTTGCGCAGGCGCCAGCGCAGGCGCGGCCTTGACGGCCAGATCCGCCGAAACTTGGGCAGCGGGCAGATCGCCCATCATGGCCTGCGCCTCGGCCACGATGGCCTTGAGCCGCGCAGTGGCCTCGGCATCGCTGAAGCTGACCTCGCCATAGTCCTTGACCAGCTTCGGCAACTGGCCCGCGGCCATCAAGGTGCGCGCCAGCAGAGGCACCACGACCGGCTCGGGCATCTTCAGTTCCAGGGCTCGCCGCAGCTCGATCTCGGCAGCCGGCAGGTCACCACCATCGAGCAGCACCTGGCCCAGCAGCAGCCGAGCTTCACCCGACTTGGGATTGGTCTGGATCTCGGCCTTGATGTGCACCAGGGCGGCGGCCCGGTCATTGCGGGCCAGTAGCACCCGGGCCTGTTCCAGCTTGTCGTTCGAGCGCTTGCCACAGCCGGCCAGGGCCAATACCACCAGGGCCAGCAAACCCGCCTTGCGCCAGCGCCTGCCCGAGCCGAGGCTAAAGGCGGCGTATGTCTTGACTACTTCGGTCACCGTTTTCTCCCTTGCAATATGCCATTACAGCGGCCGGCGCGGGCCAGACCTCAACGCAGCTGCGCCGCCCCCACCATGGCGCGCATCGCCCCTTCGCCCAGGGCCGCGCCAAACCGTTTGGCTAGTTTTTCGGCAACGTTTTCGCGCGGCGTGTAGTCGATCACTTCTTCAGCCTTGATGACCTCACGGGCCACGTAGTCCAGGTTGCCCAGCTTGTCGGCCAAGCCAAGTTTGATGGCTTCTTCACCGCTCCAGAACAGGCCCGAAAAGGTGTCATCGTTCTCCTTCAGCCGGTTGCCGCGGCCAGCACGAACCACGGCAATGAACTGCTGGTGCACCTGGTTGATCATGGCCTGGGCGTAGGCGCGCTGCTTGGGGTCCTGGGCGGTGAAGGGGTCGAGCATGCCCTTGTTGCTGCCGGCGGTGATCAGGCGGCGCTCCACGCCCAGCTTGTCCATCAGGCCGGTGAAGCCGAAACCGTCCATCAGCACACCGATCGAGCCGACGATGCTGGCCTTGTCGACGTAGATCTCGTCGGCCGCCACCGCCACGTAGTAGGCGCCCGAGGCGCACACTTCTTCGACCACGGCATACACCTTTTTCTGGTGCAGGG
>JANOAQ010000130.1:0-3399 GCA_031411195.1 Burkholderiaceae bacterium
GGCGGGCAGGTGGTCGGCCAAGTCACCTTGAGGCAAAAGGATTTCAGCCGGGTCCAGCCGCGCCAGCCAGCCGGCCAGCTCGGGCTCGGTGCACTCGGTCACGCCCAGCTGGCCACTGCTCAGGCCCAGCCAGGCCAGGCCCCAGGTGTTGCGCAGTTTGGTGGCGGCGCACAGCAGGCTGTCGCTGCGGTCATCGAGCAGTTCACTGTCGGTGATGGTGCCCGGCGTGACCACCCGCACCACCTTGCGATCGACCGGGCCCTTGGCGGTGGCCACGTCCCCTACCTGCTCGGCGATGGCCACTGCCTCGCCCAGCTTGATCAAGCGGGCCAGGTAGTTTTCGACCGAATGCACCGGCACGCCGGCCATCACCACCGGCTCGCCGGCGCTCTGGCCGCGCGTGGTCAGGGTGATGTCGAGCAGGCGGTGCGCCTTGCGCGCATCGTCGAAGAACAGCTCGTAAAAATCGCCCATCCGGTAGAAGACGAGCGTGTCGGGGAAGTCGGCCTTGATGCGCAGGTACTGGGCCATCATGGGCGTGTGGCCTGCCAGGTCGATGTTCTTCGCGATGGGTGGTGAATTGTCTTTTTGCATCAATGAGTTACCTGGATTTCACAGCGCTCTAGATGAAGTCGCACGTCAGGTATTTCTGAATTATCGCGGGTGACTTCTCGCTCGATGTTGATGGAAGAAGTCATTTGATGACAGCCACTTGGGGCTGCCTTCGGCGTCTGACTCAACTGAATGCTTCATCAGCTGGGGCAAGACTTGGCTTGTGCAAGGGGACTGCAGGGGGACCATGGACGAAGGTTTTCCGTGGAATTCCTGGCCAGTCCCCCCAGCGTTCAAAAGAGTTGACTCGGGCCTCGTGGTGCGGTGTCAGCCCACACGGTTGCCGGCTCCCGGAGTACAGGATTTGAAGCAGCTTGGCGAGCTTGCCAATATCGACCACTGTTGGCATAATTGCCAACATGAAGGCCGAGCTGATCACCCGCTTCAAAAGCGTTGCCGAAGATGGCGGCGTGATGGAACTGGTGGCCTGGCGCGTGCCGCGATCGGTGCCACCCACGCACCATGGATACAAATACCGCGCGGTCTACGCCGTGAACGGCGTGCGCGTGGTCGGATTCGACAATGAACGCGGAAAGGGCGATCACTGCCATCTGCATGGGCGGGAGTTGCCCTACATCTTCACCACGGTTGACGCCTTGGTGAACGATTTCATCGCCGCCGTGGATGCGGCCAGGAGAACGCCATGACGACACGACGCACGCTCACCATCACCATGACGCCCGACTGGCGTACTGCTTTGCGGCGGGTGGCTAAGTCGGCACAGGCCGACAGTTACCAGGGCGAGACGCTGAACTTCGAAAGCCCGGGCGCGTTCTTCGGCCGACTGACCGAGCGTCGCTGGGCCCTGGTGACCGCCTTGCAGGGGCAGGGTGCGATGGCGGTGCGCGAGCTGGCGCGTCGCGCCGGGCGCGATGTCAAGCGCGTCCACGAAGATGTCCAGGTGTTGGCCGAACTGGGCTTGGTCGAACGCGATGAAGCCGGGGGCGTGTTGTGTCCGTTTGCCGACGTGCACATCGATATGCATGTCCAACATGACAACGTCGCGGCATGAACCGGCATCCGGGCTGGTCTGCATAGAGGCGCCAAGCCGCTCTTCGTTTGTGCTGGCACTTGGCAATGTAGGAGCAACCAACGAGGCTCGGTGAAGGTCAGCAAACTGTCGTAAACCGGTCGCGCGAACATCCAGAGTTGAGCACCCGGATACGACCCATAGGAGCCGGCGGCGGTTTTCTCAGCGAACGACCGGTCCACCCTGGAACTTGACCTCCACTCGTGCCGCCGAAAAAGTCAGCGACGGCCACAGCGGTCGTTCACGGGTGGCAACCACCGACCGGCACCAAGAGACCAGCTGCACTGCCTTGGCAGCGTCGCTCGAGTGGTTTCGATCCCGATGCTGCGTGATGACGCAGGCCCTCCGACGGCAGACTTCATCTCGACCTTTGCGCTGGTCGTGCAATTGGGTATAGGGCTTGACAGTCCTTCATATGCTAACTATTCTCAGCATCACTTTAGTGATTATTTAGCCATGTCTGCCGACTCCTTCCTTCTGAGCTACCTGTACGGACCTGCTGTTGCTGCCAAGGGCGCACGCTCGATCGCCACGTCGGCGACGCCAGCGATCGTCGGTCGTCGCGCCCTTGCACACTTGTCGAGCCGGCTGGCCCAGATCGTGCGCAGCCTGCTGACTGAAGTGCTGGAGCCGCATGGCCTGACCGGGCAGCACTGGGGCGTCATGGTGGCGATCGTTCGAGAGCCCGGCACGGATCAGCGCAGAGTGGCCGAGCGTCAGGGCATCGATGCGAACTCGGCCAGCCGATACATCGATGAGCTCGAGCATCTGGGGCTTGTGCGCCGCGTGCCTTCACCGGTGGATAGGCGCAGTAACCAGCTCGAACTGACGGCGGCCGGCAAGCAGCTGCGCAGCAAGTTGTTGGGTCCGTCCATCGCAGCGCAAGACCGCGCACTGGATTGCCTTAACGATGCAGAGAAGGCGACCTTGGTGAGCTTGCTGAGCCGAGTTGTGGAAGCCAATAAGGCCCTGGCTCAGCCTGGCGTAGGGCGGCGCAAGCCGGTGCGACGAGCTGCGCCGAAGCAAAGCACTCAAAGCGCCTGAGCGGCCACCTGTTCCATCAACTTTCGTTGCGCTTCGAGTACCGGAGCCGAGGAGCCCGAACATGTCCACATCGCTGCACCGCATTTCAACGCGTCGATCGTTCATCGGCACGACACTGGTTTGGAGCGGTCTGACGTTCAGCCTGTCGGGTCGCGCGGACACCTGGCCGTCGCGTCCCATTGTGCTGATCGTGGTCAGTCCTGCAGGCAGCGGTCCCGATGTGCGGGCGCGCGAAATCGTCGCGCGCATCGGGATGTCGCTTGGCCAAGCCATCGTGGTCGAGAACGTACCCGGCGGCGCCAGCATCATCGGCATGGAGAAGGCGCGCCGTTCAGCGCCCGACGGCTACAGTTTTGTCTTCACCCACATCAGCGCGGTGTCGATCAACCCGTCGCTGTTCAAGACACTGCCCTACGACCCGGTGCGCGATTTTGAGCCCGTCTCGCTGGTCAGCGACGCCCAGATGATCCTGGTGGTGCCGTCGTCGCTCGGCGTCGAATCGCTGGCTCAACTGCTGGAACTTGCCAAGCGCAAGCCCGACACTCTGATGTACGCCTCGGCGGGCGTGGGTACACCGCCCCACATCTTCATCGAACAGCTCAAGGCCGCGACGGCGATGCCGATCGGTCATGTGCCGTTCAAGGGCTCGCCTGGCGTCGTTCAGGCGCTGGTCGCCGGGCAGATTGCGGTGGGCATGGAGGCCGGCAGTGCGA
>JANOAQ010000131.1:0-11669 GCA_031411195.1 Burkholderiaceae bacterium
TGTATCGGCGGCAAGTGGGAGACCGATACGCTGGCCGCGCGCATGCTCGCGCACGCGCTCTCGCTCGGCGGGCTGCCCGCGACCCACCGCCCATCGGGGCTGATGACGGCCGACTACTTCGACCGCCTGGAACTGGCCGACACCACCACCGTGTGCCTGTCCTTCTTCAGCCCCGAGCCCAAGACCGCGGCGCAGACCTTCTGCCGCCGGCTGCGCCGCCGCTGGCCGCACCTGCGCGTGGTGCTGGCACTGTGGAACGCGCCGCCTGAGCTGCTCGACGAGGGCGCGCGGCGCGAGCTGGGCGCCGACGCCGTGGTCACTTCATTGAGCGAGGCCGTCATGCAGATGGCCCACGCGCTGGGCATCGACATCGAGGCCGGTTTCCTGGCCGCGCCGGTGCCTGAGAACGACGCGATCCGCGTGGCCGCGCTGCGTGACAGCGGCCTGCTGGATACGCGTGCCCAGCCGTTGCTGGAAGCCGTCTCGCGCCGCGTTGCGGACATCTTCGACGTTCCGATGGCGATGGTGTCGCTGGTCGACGCGGAGCAGCAGCACGTCCCGGCGCTGTTCGGGCAGCCGCCGCAGCAAGAACAGGGCAGCGGCATAAGCGCACCCAACCCGCCCAGCTTGCGAGCGGAGGATCTGCAGATGTCGCGCGCGAAATCCTTGTGCGGCCACGTCGTTGCCAACGGCCGCACGATGGTCGTGCCCGATCTCGCGCGCGACCTGCGCTTCGCGGGCAACCCGGCGCTGAACGAGAAGGGCCTGCGGTTTTACGCCGGGGTGCCGCTGCGCGACGCCGAGCAGCATGCGCTGGGCACCTTGTGCATCCTGGACGTGCAGCCGCGTTCGCTGACGCGGCGCGAATTGGCGCTGCTGGAATCGATGGCTGACGAAATGATGACTCAACTGCGTGCCCAGGTCTTGACCTGGGAAGAGCTGACATCCGTGGCGCCGGTTGCGCCGCAGCGACCCTCGGCAACGGTCGGACAGCCGCTGCCGCCCGCGGGCTGAAAGGTGAATGAGGTGTCTCTGTTCCGCTGGCCATGGAGAGAATCCCGTCTCGCGCTGGTCGTGGTGACGGCCGTGGCCACGCTGGTCACCGTGCTGCTGGTGCAGAACTGGACCGGCGCCGAAAAGAAGATCGAGCAGAAGCTGCCGCGCTTGTACGAAAGCGACGACGGCGAGTTCCGGCGCTCACTCAGCGCCTTGCTCGGCCCGCAGATCGTTGAAGGCAACCAGGTCGAGACCTTGCTCAATGGCGAGCAGATCTTCCCGTCGATGCTGGCCGCGATCCGAGGCGCCAAGTCAACGATCACCTTTGAAACCTACATCTACTGGTCAGGCAGCATCGGCCGCGAATTCGTCGACGCGCTCCAAGAGCGCGCCCGCGCCGGTGTTCGCGTGCATGTGCTGCTCGACTGGGTCGGCAGCCTGAAGATGGAGCAGGCCCTGGTCGACGAGATGAAAAAGGCCGGCGTGCAGGTCGAGCGTTTCCACGAGCCCCACTGGAGCCAGTGGAACAAGCTCAACAACCGCACCCACCGCAAGCTGCTGGTTGTCGACGGCCGCATCGGCTACACCGGGGGTGTGGGCATCGCCGACCACTGGCGCGGCCAAGCGCGCAACCCACAAGAGTGGCGCGACAGCCATTTTCGTGTCGAGGGCCCGGTGGTGGCGCAGATGCAGTCGGTCTTCCTCGACAACTGGATGCGGGTCACCGGTGACGTGTTGCATGGTGATGCCTACTTCCCCGCGCTCGAGCCCGCCGGCGACCTGGCAGCCCAGATGTTCAGCAGCTCACCCAGCGGCGGCAGCGAGAGCATGCAGCTGATGTACCTGCTGGCCATCACGGCGGCCAAACGCAGCATCGACCTCGCGAATTCTTACTTCGTGCCCGATGAGATGACGGCCCAGACCCTGGTCGACGCAGCGCGTCGCGGTGTCAGGGTTCGCGTCATCGTGCCCAGCGGACACATCGATTCCGAAATCGTGCGCAAGGCGTCGCGTGGCAGCTGGGGCCCGATGCTGCAAGCCGGCATCGAGATTGCGGAGTTCCAGCCGACCATGTACCACGTCAAGGGCCTCGTCGTCGATGGCTTGTTCTCGTCGGTGGGCTCGACGAACTTCGACAACCGATCGTTCCGGCTCAACGACGAGGCCAATCTGAACGTGCTCAACCTCGACTTCGGTGCCATCCAGCGGCGGGTGTTCGACCAGGACTGGGCCCTGGCGCGTCGCATCACGCTGGCCGAATGGCAGGCGCGACCTTGGACCGAGCGTTTGATGGAGCGGGTCGCAGGCCTGCTGAACAGCCAGTTATAAGCGCCAGTCGCGGCCGTTGGCAGCGGATTCTTCGGTTTCGCGCACCGGGTCGGCACTTGGCTTGCCAATCGGGGAATCCGTCGCCGGCGTCAGTGCCGCGGTCTTCGGCACCTCGTCTTCGGCGAGGTGGCGCATCGAGCCGAAGGTCTTGGCGTAGACCCAGGTGAATTCGGCTCCGATGAGGAAGATCTGCGCCGAGTAGTACACCCAAACGAACACCACGATCAAGGAGCCGGCGGCGCCGAAGGTGGACGCCACGCCACTCGTGCCGATGTAGGTGCCGATGATCAGCCGCCCGATCGTGAAGAGCAGCGCCGTGACGACGGCGCCGACCCAGACGTCGCGCCACTGCACCTGCACCCTCGGCATGATCTTGTAGATCATCGCGAACACGCCGGTCGTCAGCGCGAAACCGATCAACACGTTGAGCACCTGCGCCAGCAGTTCCCAGCCCGCGAAGGCGCCAGACCACCACTTGTCCAGGGCTGACACGGCCGCGCCCATGACGAGCGAGACCATCAGCAGGAACGCGATGCCCAGCACCATGCCGAACGACAGCAGCCGCGCGCGCACCAGTCCCCACAGGCCGCCAGCCCGGTCGCGCACCGGCGCACGCCAGATGCGGTCCAGCGCATCCTGAAGCTCGCCGAACACCGAGGTCGCGCCGATCAGCAATACCGCCAGGCCGATGACGGTCGAGAGCACACCTTGCGCCGGCTTGTCGCTGACGCTGGCCAGGATGGCCTGGACCGCCATGGCCGCGTCGGCACCGAGCAGGGATTGAAGCTGCCCAAAAACCTCGCCACGCACGGCGTCCTCGCCGAAAGCGAGCCCGGCGATCGAGATCACCACCAGCAGCAGGGGCGCCATCGAAAAGACGCTGTAGTAAGACAGCGCCGCGCCCATGCTCGGCGCGTAGTCAGCCACCCATGCGCTTGCGGCTGCCTTGACCAGTTTCAGCCATGAGGGCCGGGATTCCTTCAACGCTTCCAGGCGGACCGGCTCGCCGATCGCGTCGCTCATGTTCTGCATGGAAAAACTCCTGAAATGGTTGTGGCGGCAAGGCGCGCCTCAAGGCTGCGCCGTCGTCAAACCCTGGGTCGTACCGGGCAAGCCGTGATCCAGCCGTTCGTACTCCGAGATGACCTGCGCGCCGAGCAGCAGCAAGGTCGCCGCCAACTCCAGGCTGAGCAGCACCGCGATCGCAGTCGTCAGCGAGCCGTAGACGGTGCCGATCTGCGACAAGGTTGCGAAGTACCACACCAGCAGGTGACGCGAGACTTCCCAGAGCACGGCGGCCACCACGGCGCCGACGAGCGCGTGCCGCAAGGACAAGCGGCCAACGGGCATCACCATGTAGATCGAGGTCAGCACAAAGATCTCGCCGCCCAAGCCCAGCAGATACAGCAACGTGCCCGAGAGACCGCGCAGCGACCAGGTTCGCCAGAGGAACTCGATGCTCTGCGTTCCCATCACCTGCAGGCTGCCCGCCACGAGCGTGACAACGAGCAGCCCGACGCCCAAGCACAGGATGTAGATGTAGGGAATGATGGCCGAGATGAGAAAGCGCCGTCGACGCACGATGACCCGGTGGTGGAAGATCACCGACATCGCGTTCTCCAGCACGGTGAAGGCCAGCGAGCTGAAAAACAGCATGCTCGCCAACAGCACCCAACCGGCCACTTCGCGGTGTTCCAGGAAGGTGGCCAGCTCTGCCACCACGGCGCGTGATTGCCCCGGAATCAGCCACTCGAGATAGCGGCCCAAGGTGCTCAAGAGCCCGACCTGGTCGACAAAGTGCGACAGCGCAATCACCGTCAGGATCAAGAGCGGCACGATCGACAGCAAGGCGTAATAGGCGATGGCGCCAGCCAGCAGCAGGCCCTGGTTGGCGCGAAAGGCCTTGAACGTCTGCAGCGCAAAAGCACCCGGATGCTGCAGCAACAGGGTGGCCCGATGACCTGGGCGAAGCACGCTATGCCTCAGGGCCAAAGGTCTCTTCGCTCAGCGACGCCTGCGCGTGGCGACCTGGCCCAGTGCAACGGCCAGCGCTGCACCGCCCGTAGCTTTGACCACTTCCGGATGTTCTGCATAAGAGGCGCGCATCTGGCCAACGTCAGGCGTCTTGTCGGAGGGCAAGGCATCGGCAAGCCCAACCGAGGGCCTGTTTCTAGGACGGCAGACGAATCAACGTGCGCTGCCCCGACGGAAGAAGCTCACGATGGCCAGCAGCACGATGGCGCCGAGCAGTGACACGCCCAAACCGGCCAGGCTGAAGTCGTTGCTGTTGATGGTGCCGGTGCCGAGCCTTGGCGCCAGGAGCCAACCGCTGAGCATGGCGCCGACGATGCCGACGACGACGTTCAGGATCATCCCCTGCTGCGCGTCAGTCTTCATGACCATGCTTGCAACCCAACCGATCAGGCCACCAACGACCAACCAAATGATGAAGTTCATGCTTCTCTCGTCGTTCAAGTCAAAGTGCCTGCAGGTTATTGGGACGGCGGGTGCTGCCTTGTCAGAGAACGGCGTGTTTCGCTGTCGGACGAGGTTTGCCATTTGAGGGCACGCTGCGCCCCTCGACGATGCTCATGCCATCACCGACTCGCGTCCCGCACGCGTGCCACAGCTGCAAGCACATCCCTGGGTTCGGCACGCTCGCGGTAGTCGGCCTCGACATGCGCATAGGCAATGCGGCCGTCTCGATCGATCACATAGGTGGCCGGCAGTGACAACACCCAGCGCCCGTTGCCGTTGAGCACCGGCAGGTCGTTGCCCACCTGGCTGTACAGCGCGATCAATTCAGGCGGCATCTCGAACGCCACGCCGAATGCCGTGGCCGCCTGAAGCGCCGAGTCGCTGAGCACCGGGAACGCCAGTTCATTCTTCTCGGCCGTCGTCAACGAGTTGTCGGGTGTCTGCGGCGACACGGCCACCAATTGCGCGCCCAGGTGTTTCAGCGCCGAGAGCTGCTGCTGCCACGTCCGCAGCTCGAGGTTGCAGTAGGGGCACCAGCCGCCGCGGTAGAAGACCAGAACCAAGGGACCGCTTTGCTAGAGGGTTGGCAGGCGCACCGGCTGACCCAAGGCATCGGGCAGCGTCAGGTCGGGCACCTGGGCACCAAGCTGCAAGGCCCGTGACTCGATGCCCGTGGCGCGCAGATCGGCGGTGGCGGCTTCCATCATGGCCACCCGTTCGGGCGCAGCGCGTTGTTTGAAGCCGGATTGGTACTCGGCCAGTTGTTCGCCAAGCGACGGTGTCTGTTCCATGATGGGGTTCCAATGCATCGAGAGTTGAGGATTGAAGCAGCTTCAGCGCCGGGCCGGTGCCGTCACTGCCAGGATCAGGCCGGCCATGGCCAACAGCAGGCCCGCGGCTTCGGCACCAGTGGGCACATGGCCGAGCACGGGCCAGGCCATCAAGGCCGCCAGCCCCGGCGCCAGCGCCGGGAAGAGGGCCGCGCGGCCCGGACCCAGCAAGGACACCATCTTGGCGTAGGTGAACAAGGTGCCGGCCCCGGCGATCACGCCCTGCACCAGCACCTCGGTCCAGAAGACTTTCGGCGCCACGGCCATCAGCCGCTCGGCACCGACCACTGCGAAGTAGACCGGCACGTAGGTCAGCAGCGCGGACAGCGAGACCACGGCCGTGGCCAACAGCGGATCCAGCTTGTGCTTGCGCAGCACGATGCCAAAGCCGGCCCACAAGGTGCCTGCAGCCAGGAACATCACATCGCCCAGCGCCGCCCGCCATGTGAAGCTGGCGGCGTCCACGCCGGACACCAGCACCAGCCCGACCAGCACCACGCCGATGCCGGCCAGCTTGCGCTGGCTGAGCCGTTCGCCCAGCACCACGGCGCCCAGCACCATGCCCATCACGCTCATCGCGGTGAAGGGAAATACAGCCGCGTGGCTGGCGGGCGCAAACTGCAAGGCGCCGAACATCAGCAGGCCGAAGGGCGTGCCTGCCAGCAGCGCCACCAGCGCCCAGATGCGCCAGCGGGTGTGCAACTGCGCCGCGTCGCGCCGCCAGGCCAGCCACAGCACGGGCAGTGTCAACACACCGGCCACGCCGAAACGCAGCACGGTGAGATCGGGCGACTGCAAGCCATGGCCGATGCCCCAGCGCGCGAACACGGTGTACAGCGCGCCGATGCTGGCCGCCAACAAGCCGACAGCCACCCCCGCCATCAGTTTGGAGCGCTCAGCCGCGGCGACGGCAGGCATTGGGAAGGCTGGATTGGCGGCGGTCATGAGCGTCTTTCAGGCTGTAGTGGCGCGGGCTCGGCGAAGAACGGTCAGTTCGTCAGCGCCGGGGCAGCCGGAAAGTCCACAGGGACCAGGGTCGTGCCGTGCAGGTAGTTGGCGACAGTCATCGTCGCCGATGACGACGATGACATCGACACCTGGTCGCGGGTCGGGGCGTTGATGGTGGTCATGGCTGGTTTCCAGAAAAAAGATGTGAAAAGCAGGCAGCAAGTCGAGTTCGAATGCGCGGCTTTGCAGCGGGATCACGCGTTGCGCTTCGAGCGGTGGGTGGGGCGGGGAGGGGATGCGGTGGCAAGGCGATGGGGTGAACTGTGATTGGTTCCGATGGTTCGCACTAGCCTGGCATTCGAACTAACATCCAGTCCACTTTGGAATGAACAGGAGTCGGCCATGGACCGCCTGAGCGCCATGCAAACCTTTGTGCGTGTCGTCGAAAGCGGCAGCTTCTCGGCGGTGGCGCGGGAGGCCCGCACCACGCAAAGCGCGGTGAGCAAGCAGGTTGCGGCGCTGGAGCGGGCACTGGGCGCGCGCCTGCTCAACCGCACCACGCGGTCACTGGCGCTGACCGAAGATGGCGAGCGCTACTTCGGGCAAGCCCGCCGCCTGGTGGCCGAGATTGCCGAGGCCGAGAGCAGCCTGCGCCAGGGCGAACAGCAGTTGACCGGCTGGCTGCGCGTGGCCGCCTCGGTGGGGTTCGGTCGGCTCAAGCTGCTGCCTCTGGTCAACACCTTCCTGGCAGCCCACCCGGGCGTGAAGGTGGACCTTCGGCTGAACGACGGCTTCGTCGATCTCGTCGAGCAGGGCATCGACGTGGCCGTGCGCATTGGTGAACTGTCGGACAGCAGCTTGGTGGCCAGACGCATCGGCACCAGCAAGCGCGTGCTTTTGGCCAGCCGCAAGTACCTTCGGTCACTGCCCAAGGGTGTGAAAACTCCGAAGGCGCCGGAAGACCTGAAGTCAATGAACTGCATCGTCTACACCGAACTGGCGACCCAGAACGCCTGGACCTTCACCGCCGGCCCGGGCGCGCCAGTGGCGGTGGGCACCTCGGTGACGATCCAGGCCCAGGGCAACCTCCAGACCAACAGCAGCGAGGTGGTGCGGGCCGCGGTGCTGTCAGGCATGGGCGTCGGTTTTTCGCCGACGTGGCTGTTCGAAGAGGAGATGGCGGCAGGCGACTTGCAGGTGCTGCTGCCCGACTGGCCCGCACCGTCCATCCCGGTGCACCTGGTCAGCCCGGGCCAGCGGCGACAGTCGGCCAAAGTCAGGGCCTTCGCGGATCACCTGGTGGCGCAGGGGGTTTAGCGCGCCGCCACGACGCCACGACGCCACTGCGCCGCCTGCTATTCGTGCCGAGACGACAGCAAATTTCGGCGCGCCGATGCGTCAAGCGGCAGCCAGAACCGAACGAATGCGCGCCTGCAAGGCCGGCACCACCTCTGCCTCAAACCAGGGGTTGGCCTTGAGCCAGAGGTTGTTGCGCGGGCTGGGGTGGGGCATCGGCAGCAGCGTTGGCCCGCACTCGCGCCAGGCGCGCACGGTCTCGGTCAGGCTCTGAGCCTTGTGCGCCGGTAGATGCCAGTCCATCGCGTACTGGCCGATGACCAGGGTCAGCGCGATGCGCGGCATGGCTTGCAGCAGGCCTGCACGCCACTGCGGCGCGCATTCGCGCCGAGGGGGCAGGTCGCCCGACCGGCCCGTGCCGGGGTAGCAAAAGCCCATGGGCAGGATGGCCACGCGCTGTGCGTCGTAGAAGGTTTCCCGATCCAGGCCCATCCATTGGCGCAAACGCTCGCCGCTGGCGTCGTCAAAGGGCACGCCGCTGGCGTGCACTTTGCTGCCGGGCGCTTGGCCGGCAATCAGGATGCGCGCCTGGGCATCCGCCTGCAACACTGGCCTGGTACCGTGTGGCAGGTGCTCGGCGCAAGTCGTGCAGGCGCGCACTTGCTGCAACAACAGTGGCAGCCGCATGCCCGTGCTGGGCGAAGTACCGGTGCTCATGGGGGTGGGGCCTTTTGCAGGTGGGCGATGAGGTCGGCGCCGCCGAATGCACGACCGGATAGTCGATCACGGTACCAGCGATGGGGTGGAAGTCGTTGGTGAAGATGTTGGCCACCACATTGACGACGATCTTGACCACTTCGGCGTCGCCATAGCCTGCAGAAGTGTTTAAGTCCCCAATCGGCTACGGGTTTGCCTTAATGACTTCTATTTTTGCGTTCGTTAACGTATGCATTAATGAATTCACCGAACGCTTCAGTGGCTTGCTTCACAGCCGGCGGCGCTGCAAGGCCCTCATTGCCGCTCCAAGACATGCACTTCGTCGGCAAGGGCTTGCTCAGGCCCGAGTGCGTGATCGCCAATGCTGCGGGCGACTTGTTCACGGCAGACTGGCGTGGCGGGGTTGCCCACCTGCTGCCCGATGGCAGCCAGAAGCTCTACGCCGGTCCGGGACCGGCCGGATTGGCCATCAAGCCCAACGGCATCGCACTGCTGCGGGACGGCAGCTTCCTGCTCACCCACCTGGGAGACGACGAAGGCGGCGTGTTCCACCTGAAGCGTGATGGCCAGGTCAGCCCCTGGCTGATGCAGGTCGACGGCGTCGACCTGCCACCGACCAACTTCGTGGTCGAGGACGCTGCCGGCCGCTTCTGGGTGACGGTCAGCACCCGGCGCAAACCCCGCGCGCTGGGCTACCGGCGCAGTTGCAACGACGGCTTCATCGTGCGCGTCGACACCCGAGGTGCAGCCAACTCGGCTGAGATCGTGGCCGACGGCCTGGGCTACACCAATGAGGTTGCCGTGCACCCCGGCGGCAAGTGGCTCTATGTCAACGAGACCTTTGCGCGCCGGCTCTCGCGCTTTGCCTTGCTTGCCGATGGCTCGCTCGGTGCCAAAGAGGTGGTCACCGAGTTCGGGCCGGGCACCTTCCCCGACGGCCTGGCCTTCGACGAAGAAGGCCACGCCTGGGTGGTCAGCATCGTCAGCAACCGCCTGATCCGCGTCGCGCCCGACGGCACCCCCACGACCTGGCTGGAAGAGGCCGACGTCGACCACCTGGCCTGGGTCGAAGCAGCCTTCGAAGCCGGCACGATGGGCCGGCCCCACCTCGACGGCGCGCCCAGCCGCAGCTTGCGCAACATCTCCAGCATCGCCTTTGCCGGCGCCGACCGCCGCACCGCCGTGCTCGGCTGCCTGCTCGGAGAGCGCCTGGCCACGCTGCGCATGCCGGTGGCTGGCGTGGCACCGGCTCACTGGCACTACGCATGAACACATCGAAACGCGTCATCACACCGTCGCTCGTGGACGATGCCTACGAGCAGATCCGCCGCCGCATCCTGGACAACGCCTGGCCGCCGGGCCACCGCGCGCTCGAGCAGGAGGTGGCCATGGCCCTGGGCATGAGCCGCACACCGGTGCGCGAAGCCATGCTGCGCCTGCAGGGCGAGGGCCTGGTGGAGGTGGTGCCGCGCCACGGCATGCGCGTGCTGCCGGTGTCGCCGACCGACATGCGCGAGATCTACCAGATCCTGACCGCGCTGGAGTGCATGGCGGCCGAGTTGCTGGCCCAGCGCGTGCCCAGCGACCAGGAACTGGCGCCGCTGGTTGCTGCCACCCAGGCCATGGACAAGGCGCTGAAGGCCGAAGACCTGGACGCCTGGGCCGCTGCCGACGAACGCTTCCATGCGCACCTGATCGATCTGGCTGGCAACCGCCAGCTGCAGGCCACGGTGCTGAACTATTGGGACCGCGCGCACCGCGCACGCATGTTCACCCTGCGCCTGCGACCCAAGCCGGTGAACTCGACCAAGGAACACATGCAGATGGTGGAGCGCTTGCGCGCGGGCGATGCCGCAGGCGCTGCCGCCGTCACCCGAGCCCACCGTGAGCGCGCCAGCGGTGAGCTGGTGACGATCTTCGAACACTTCAAGCTGGCGCAGATGTGAGGGCCCGATGAGCAAGACTTCCTATTCGATCGCGGTGTTGCCGGGCGACGGCATCGGCCGCGAAGTCACGTCCGCGGCACTGCAGGTGCTGCATGCCGTCCAGACGCGCATCGACCGCCGTTTCGACACCGCCCTCCACCCGGCCGGCGCGCAACACTACCTGGACAGCGGCGTGGCGCTGCCGGACGCCACGCTGCAGGCCTGCCGCCAGGCCGATGCCATCCTGTTCGGCGCGATGGGCCTGCCCCATGTGCGCAACAAGGACGGCACGGAAATCATCCCGCAGCTCGACATCCGCTTTGCACTCGACCTGTATGCCGGCGTGCGGCCGATACGCACCTTCGCCGGATTGCCCGGCCCGCTGGCCGACCCGCGCGCCGCGCAGATCGACCTGGTGCTGGTGCGCGAAAGCACCGAAGGCCTGTTCCACGCCCGGGGCCGCGGCCAGATCGTTGGCGAGGGCAATGCGCAGGCGGCCTACGACACGATGAAGATCACCCGCAGCGGCACCGCGCGGGTGTGTGACTTCGCGCTGCAACTGGCCCGCCAGCGCCAGGCGCAGGGCAAGCCGGGCCGTGTCACCAATGTCGACAAGGCCAACGTCTTCACCTCGATGGCTTTCTGGCGCCAGGTGTTCGACGAACGCGCCCAGGCCTTCCCCGACGTGCCGACCGATCACGCCTACGTGGATGCGATGGCGCTGAACCTGGTGATGAAGCCCTGGGCCTACGACGTGCTGGTGACCGAGAACATGTTCGGCGACATCCTGTCGGACCTGATCGCCGCGCTCGCTGGCGGCATGGGCATGGCGCCTTCTGCCGACATCGGCGACGACTACGCCCTGTTCCAGCCGGCGCACGGCACGGCGCCCGACATCGTCGGCCAAGGGATCGCGAACCCGACGGCAACGATCCTGTCGGCCGCGATGATGCTCGACTGGCTGGCCGAGCGCCACGGCGACACCGCGCTGGCGGACGGGGCACGGGCGATCGAGACCTCGCTCGCCGCAGCCTTCGCCGCGGGCACCGTGCGCCCGCGCGAGTTCGGCGGCAGCAGCAGCACCGCCGACATCGTGCGCGCGGTGATCTCGGGGCTGTGAGATGAACCACCGCGTGGCCATGGTCGGCGC
>JANOAQ010000132.1:0-10831 GCA_031411195.1 Burkholderiaceae bacterium
GGTCGGCATGGCCGTGCTCTACGGTTGCCTGGCGCTGCTGCAGGCTCGACCGCAGGCGTTGACCACCTGGCGCCGCTGGAGCTACGCCGGCTTCTACATCGACGAATACGCCACACGGGCAGCACTGCGCGCATGGCCAGCGCGCTGGACCAAGGCCGCCACCGAATGACCCGAACCGAAAAGACCTCAATGCAAACCCTGCTGACTCCGAGCACCGACGGCAAGCACAGCCCGCAGTCACCCGCGCCCCTGGCCGCTGACATCACCGCCGACATCAACGCCGACATCACCGCCGACACCGGCCGCCGCATCGACGCCGCCTGCGCCCAGGCCTGCCGCGCCATTGCGCCGGCCTGGCCGCTGGACCGCGCCATCGCCGTCAACCCGCACTGGGAGCGCATCAACCTGAGTGTGCGCACGGTTGCTGCGCGCATGGCGGTGCTGGGCGACATCCGCGTCTTTCCACCGCGTGCCCAGTTGCGGCAGGCCTGGGCGTCGGGCCGGATCACCGAGGCCGACTTGCACGAAGCCCTGGCGCAACGCCCCGAAGCGCAGGCAGCCGGCCTGGACGCTGCGCGCGCTGTCGATGCACTTGGCCAGACCCCAGCGCTGCCCCGCCTGCCGCTGCTGATCGATGTGCTCGATGACGACCCGCAGGGCCACCGGCGCCTCTCGTGGCGGCAGGCCATCACCCACCAGGTGAGCCAGGTCTGCGCCGCCTACTTCGATGCCCACCAGGCCGACTGGCAGCCCGAGCGGGCCGGTGGTCTCTACGCGTTCTGGCGCGACACGCTGACGCACGACCACGGTATCGGCGTGCTGATGGGTCTGCCCGACCTCGCGCGCGCACTCTCGGCCCTGCCTGCCACGCGGGTGGACGCCGAGCAATGGGTGCTGCGCCGCCTGGGCCTGCCCGAGGCCGCTTGGGCCGATTACCTGGAAGCCGTGCTGCTGACGGTCAACGGCTGGGCTTCATGGTGCGCCTACCTGGCCTGGGAAGCGCGCCTGGCCGGCCAGAGCGACGAGCACCTGCGCGACCTGCTGGCGATACGCCTGGCCTGGGGCGCCATCCTGCTGGAGTGCCGTGACGACAGCGCGGCGCAGCGGGCCTTTGCGGCGCTGCAGGTCGAGTGGGCGCACGCGCCCGCCCGGCTGCAACAGGCCGAGGCCGACTTGCTCGTGGACGAGGTCTGGCAACTCGCCTTCGAAGTGGGCTTCCAGCGCGGCTTGGCCAAGCGGGTGCGGGCCGTGGCGCCGCTGCAGGTGACGCCGGAAGGGCAGCACACCGGGGAACCGCCCGCCGAGGCGCAGGTGGCCTTTTGCATCGACGTGCGCAGTGAGCCGCTGCGCCGGGCCCTCGAATCGGTCTGGCCGGCGGTGCAGACGGTCGGTTTCGCCGGGTTCTTCGGCCTGCCGGTGGCCTACACGCCGCTGGCCACCGCCGCGCGCCGGCCACAACTGCCCGGCCTGCTGGCGCCGGCACTGGAGGTGACCGATCGGGTGGCCGACACCCCGGCCGATTTCGGCCCGCAGGGCGACGCGCTGCAGGCGCCCGCGCGGCAGGCGCGGCGGCGCCACTTCGAGCAGGCAGGCCGGTGGGCCGCCAGCAGCCGATGGCCGAATGCGGCGTTTTCTTCGGTCGAAGCGGTCGGCGTCGGCTACCTGGGCCGGCTTGCGCGGTGGCTGAGCCCGCCCGCCGCTGCGCGCCGCTCGCCCGACGGCGCTGGCCTTGCGCCCCGCTACCGCCCGGTGTGCCGGCCAGTGCTGGCGGGCGTCGATCTGGGCGCTAGGGTGGACCTCGCCGCCCAGGTGCTGCATGCCATGGGCCTGGACCGCAAGCTCTGCGCACTGGTGCTGCTGATCGGCCACGGCAGCCAGAGCGACAACAACGCGCAGGCCGCCGCCCTGGACTGCGGCGCCTGCTGCGGCCAGACCGGCGAGGTCAATGCCCGTGTGCTGGCGCGCATGCTCAATGAACCCGAGGTGCAAGCGGGCCTGCGGGCTCGCGGCATCAACATGCCAGGGGATGTAGCCTTCATCGCCGCGCTGCACAACACCACGACCGACGAGATCGAGGGCTTCGACCTCGATCTGCTGAACATCCCGGCGCGCTTGCGCTGGACCCGGCTGCAGGCCGTGTTTGCACAGGCCGGCGACCAGGTTCGGCGCGAACGCGCGCTGGCGCTCGGGCTCGACCCGAGGTTGCCGCATGCCGCCTTGCTCGACCAGATGCGGCGCCGCGCCAACGACGGTGCGCAGACCCGGCCCGAGTGGGGCCTGGCCGGCAACGCTGCTTTTCTCATCGCGCCGCGCGCGCGCAGCCGGGGGGCGGTGCTCGAAGGCCGTGCCTTCCTGCACGACTACGACGCCGCCAACGACCCTGACGGCAGCGTGCTTGAACTGCTGATGACCGCACCCATGCTGGTGACGCACTGGATCAACTGGCAGTACCACGCCTCCACCTGTGACCCGCAGCGCCTGGGCAGCGGCAACAAACTGCTGCACAACGTGGTCGGCGGCCGGATCGGCGTGTTCGAAGGCAACGGCGGCGACTTGCGCATCGGCCTGGCGCGCCAGTCGCTGCACGACGGTACGAACTGGCGCCATGAGCCATTGCGGCTGACGGTCGTGATCGATGCGCCCGCCGAGGCCATCGAGCGGGTGATCGCCCAGCACGCAGCCGTGCGCCAGGTGGTCGACAACGATTGGCTGCACCTGTGGCGATTTGCCGCCGACGGGCTCTTCATGCGCTACGCGCGCGGCCAATGGCACGCCGTGGCGGCCTGACAGGCCGCCCGACAGACCAGCGTGATGGGCGCGGGTGGTCCGCGCGAACGTCAGCCCGGCGCCGTCGGCCCGGCCGCCTGCACCTGTTGCCAGGTCAGCCACAGCCGGGTGTCGAACTCGATCTGGTGGTAGCCGCCCAGCATGTGCTCGCACAGGGCATAAAACGCCTTGTTGTGCTCACGCTCCTTCAGGTGCGACAGCTCGTGCACGACGATCATGTCCAGCATCGCGGCCGGCGCGTCCTTGAAGACCGCCGCCACCCGCAGCTCACGCTTGGCGGTGAGCTTGCCGCCCTGCACCCGTGAGACGCTGGTCAGCGTGCCCAGCGCACGCTGGTCGATCTGCAAGCGGCCCTCGAAGCCCACCTTGGACAGGGCCGGCGCATTGCGCAGGTAACGCGCCTTCAGCGCCGAGGCGTGCTCGTAGAGCGCACCGTCGCTGCGGATGGTGTGGACGTCGGGGTAGCGGCGCTGAAGATTACTGCCCAGCGTGCCGTCGGCCAGGGCCGCGCGCACCTGGGCCAGCAGGTCATCGGAGTAACCGCCCAGCAGTGGCAGGGGCTGCAAGGGCTGCAGCGGTGTACGCGGGCCCGGCGAATTGGCCACCAGTGTTGCGCCGGTTTCAGTGAACCGGGTCAACGAATCGAATCATCGAAACGCATCAACGAACCGCATCCGGCAGCTCGATCTTCACTTCGAGCACTTCGAAGTTGTCCTGCTTTTCGAGGCTGACCTTGATGTCGCCGGGCGCGATGTTGACGTACTTGCTGATCACCGCCATCAACTCGGCCTGCAGTTGCGGCAGGTAGTCGGCGCGCGAGGTACCGCGGCCCGAGCGCTCATGCGCCAGGATGATCTGCAGCCGCTCCTTGGCGACCGAAGCGGTCTTCTTCTTCTCGCCGAGAAAGAATGAGAGAAACGACATCGCCGCTTACCTCCCGCCGAAGAGCCGCTTGAAGAAGCCGGGCTTTTCGAAGTCGGTGAAGCGCATCGGCACGGTTTCGCCCAAAAAGCGGCTGATCACGTCCTTGTAGGCTTCGCTCACATCGGTGGTCTTGAGGTGGATGGCCGGCACGCCCTGGTTGCTGGCGTCGAGCACGGTTTCACTCTCCGGGATCACGCCGATCAGCGGGATGCGCAAGATCTCTTGAATGTCATCGAGCGACAGCATCTGCCCGCCTTCGACCCGGCTGGGGTTGTAGCGGGTGATGAGCAAATGCTCCTTGATCGGCGGCTGGCCTTCGATGGCACGCCTGGTCTTGCTGCTGAGCATGCCCAGGATGCGGTCGCTGTCACGCACCGACGACACCTCGGGGTTGGTGACCACCAGCGCCTCGTCGGCAAAGTGCATGGCCATCAGCGCACCCGTCTCGATGCCGGCCGGCGAATCGCAGACGATGTACTCGAAGCCCATCTCGCCCAGGTCCTTGAGCACCTTCTCGACGCCGTCCTGCGTCAGCGCGTCCTTGTCACGCGTCTGGCTGGCAGCCAGCACGTAGAGGTTGTCGCACTGCTTGTCCTTGATCAGGGCCTGGTTGAGGTTGGCCTCGCCGTGGATCACGTTGATCAGGTCGTAGACCACGCGCCGCTCGCAGCCCATGATCAGGTCGAGGTTGCGCAGGCCCACGTCGAAGTCGATGACGGCCGTCTTGTGGCCGCGCAAGGCCAGGCCCGAGGCAAAGCTGGCGCTGGTGGTGGTCTTGCCCACCCCGCCCTTGCCTGATGTGACGACGATGATCTTGGTCATCCGGGTTGCTTTCTTGTCAATGAGAGGAATGGCGTGTCGAACCGGCGGGCGCTGCTTGCGGGAAGCCTTCATGCGGCGCTCATGCCCCCAGTGGTTCTACGATGATCTTTTCACCGTCCAGGCGAACCTGGGCGGCGCGGCCCAGCACATTGGCGGGCAAGGGCGTTTCAGTGGTGCGGTAGATGCCGGCAATCGACACCAGCTGCGGCTCCAGGCAGGTGCTGAAAATGCGGGCGTTGACATCGCCCCGCGCGCCGGCAATGGCCCGCCCGCGCAGCGGTGCGTACACATGGATGTTGCCGTCGGCGATCACCTCGGCGCCGAAGCTGACGACGGCCAGCACGATCAGGTCACCACCGCGGGCATAGATGCGTTGGCCCGAGCGCAGCGGCTTGTCCAGCACCATGGGTGGCACGGCGGCCGTCTGGCTGGCCGGTGTGGCGGGCACTGCCTTCACCGCTTCGGGCGCCACTGCCGAGTCGCGCACCGCCTCGTGCACGGTGGATGGCTCATGGCGGCTGCCGTTGGCCGCCGCATCGGGCGCTTCGGCCAGGCCGGCGGCGCGGGCTGCGGTCATCTGGGCCGGGCTGCCACCCTGCACTGCGATGGGCAACATGCCCAGGCGACGCAGGTGGGGCAGCATGCCCGCCACATCGACCGGCACGTCGGCCTCGCGCAGCAGGCTCAGGTCGATGGCGACCGGGTCGCCGTCGAACAAGCCCGGGCTGTCGGCAAAGCGCGCTTCCAGCGCGGCGGCCAACAGCGCGGCATCGCCCGTCTGCAGGCGCAGCGCGGTCAGCGTCCAGGCGGTGCTTTTCAGGTCGAAGGCAGGTTTGGCCGGGGAGGCAGCGGGCATGGGCGGGGATGGGTTCCAGCGTGAGTTTTTTGGCAAATCAGCCCGGTTGGGGGTGCCGCGTGCAGTGTATTCGCTCGAATTGGCCCGATCAGGTGGCTCGATCAGGTGTGGCTCGATCAGGTGTGGCCTGATGTGGTGGCCCGCCAGCGCCCGCCCGGGCGACACCGGGCAACTCAGCCAATCGCCGCAAGACGACCCACGGCCCTGCGCCTAGGCTGATGAACCAATCCAGGAGAATTGCGATGACGTCCACCCCTTCCCGCCCCCTGCAGTCGTCACCGTTGCGCATTGGCGGCGCCTCCGGTTTCTGGGGCGACAGCAGCCTGGGCGCGCCGCAGCTGGTCAACAGTGGGCTGATCGACGTGCTGGTGTTCGACTACCTGGCCGAAACCACCATGGCCATCCTGGCCGCCGCCCAGCGCAAAAATCCTGATGCGGGCTACGCCACCGACTTCGTCGACCCGGTGATGCGCCAGGTGCTGCCTGAGGTGGTCAAGCGCGGCATCAAGGTGGTGGCCAATGCCGGCGGCATCAACCCGCAAGGCTGCGCGCGGGCGCTGGCCAAGGTGGCTGACGAACTGGGCCTGACCCTGCGCATCGCCGTGGTCGAAGGCGACGACGTGCGCGAAGCCCTGCCCGCCCTGCGCGCGGCCGCGCCCGGCGGTGAGCTGTCCGACCTGGTGGGCGCCCAGGCCGTGCCCAGGCAACTGCTCAGCGCCAATGCCTACCTGGGCGCCGAGCCGGTGGCGCGCGCCCTGGCCGCCGGCGCCGATGTGGTGATCACCGGCCGCTGCGTGGACAGCGCCGTCACCCTGGGCCCGCTGATCCACCACTTCGGCTGGACGATGGCGCAGTTCAATGAGCTGGCCGGCGGCAGCCTGGCCGGGCACATCATCGAGTGCGGCTGCCAGGCCACGGGCGGTCTGTTCACCGACTGGGACACGGTGCCCGACTGGGCCCACATCGGCTACCCCATCGTCGATGTGTCGGCCGACGGCAGCTTCGTCGTCAGCAAGGTGCCGGGCACCGGCGGCCTGATCAGCCCGGCCACGGTGGGCGAGCAACTGCTCTACGAGATCGGCGACCCCGGCGCCTACATGCTGCCCGACGTGGCCTGCGATTTCCGCCAGGTGCAAATGGTGACGGTGGGCGAAAACCGCGTGCGCGTCAGCGGCGCCCTGGGCAGTGCACCGCCGCCGTCGCTGAAGGTCAGCGCCACCAGCCTGGTGGGCTGGCGCTGCGATGGCATGACGGTGATCGTGGGCATCGACGCGGTGGCCAAGGCCCGGCGCACCGGTGAATCACTGATCGAGCGCACCCGCGAAATGATCATGGCCCGCGGCTGGGGCGATTTTTCAGCCACCCGGGTCGAGGTGATCGGCACCGAGACGCTGTACGGCCCACGCGCCACCACGGCCAAGCTGCGCGAAGTGATCGTGCGGGTAGCGGTGCGCCACCCCCGGAAGGAGGCGCTGGAGCTCTTCACCCGCGAAAAATCCGCACCCGGCACCAGCTGGTCACCCGGCACCACCGGCCCCGGCGGCGGGCGCGGCAGTGTGTCGCCGCACATCGTGCCCTGCGCCTTCCTGGTGCCGCGTGACGCCGTGCAGCCGGTGGTTCGGCTGGGCGATACCACCCTGGCCGTGCCGATGGCGGGCACCTCTGCCGCGCTGGCCAGCCCCACTGCGGTGGCCGACCCGGCGCCTTGGGCGATGCCGGCCGGCCCCACCAGGACGGTGCCGCTGGTGGCGCTGGCCTGGGGCCGCAGCGGCGACAAGGGCGACATCTCCAACATCGGCCTGATCGCCCGCCGCCCCGAATGGCTGCCCCTGCTGTGGGCCCAGGTGACACCCGAGGCGGTGAAAGCCTGGTTTGCACACCTGGTCAAGGGCCGGGTCGATCGCTTCCACCTGCCGGGCCTGAACGCCATGAACCTGGTGATGCACCAGGCGCTGGACGGCGGGGGCCCGGCATCGCTGCGCATCGACCCGCTGGGCAAGGGCATGGGCCAGATGCTGCTGGAGCTGCCTATCGAGGTACCGGCCGATTGGGACACCGGGCCGGCTGTGGGCTGATCCAGCCCGGGCAGCTTGTCGGTCAAAGCCGCCTGCGTTGCGCAGCCACCGGGCTGTAGGCCCGCAAGCCCGCCAGGTCGCGCACGGTCACGCCGCCAAACTCCACCCGCAGCAGGCCTTCGCTTTCCAACCGATGCAAGGCCTGGTTGGCCCGTTGGCGCGACACCGCCGCCAGCAGACCGATCTCTTCCTGGCTGAGCTGGATGAAGTTGCCGGTGTGCGGGTACAGATCGGGGTCGAACAGGCTGGCCAGGCAGCGCGCCACGCGGGCGTCGGGGCCCAGCAGGCGGTCGAACTCGGCCAGGCCGATGAACAAGCTCAAGCGCGCATTCAAGTGCTGCAGCAAGTAGCGGTTGAATGCCAGGCTGGTGCCCATCAGCCGTTCGAAGCAGTGGCGCGGCATCAGGGCCAGCCGCGTGTCGCGCACGGCCACGCCGTCGTAGCGCCAGGCCCCGGGCCGCAGCAGTGAACCTTCGCCCGCCCAGCCGCCGGCGGTGACCCCGGTGAAGTTGGTGTGCCGACCGTCGGGCAGTGACACCGACATCTTCAACAGGCCTTCGATCACGCCCACCCAGTGCACGGCGGGCTCGCCGCGGCGTATCGCCAGCCCGCCGCAGGGCACCCGGCGCTCGTGGCAGTCGGCCAGTACCTGTTCCAGTTGCGCTGGCTCGATCGCGGCGGCCCACAGGCTGCTGCGCAGCATCTCATGCAGCGTCTTCATGGTGTTGGTCTCCCGGAGGGTGATGCTTGAAGGCAGCGGGCCGCAACGCGGTCATTGATCAGCGCTACGCAGGCCCGCAGGCATCGGATGCAGGGGAAAGCGCCGACCGGGGATGTCGTTGCAACGACAACGCTTGCAGGGGCTGCTCGGCACGATCGGGTTCGCAAGTTGTTGCCAACCCCGGCTTGCCAACCCCCGAGGAGACCCCCATGACGGAATTGACCCCAGTGCGCACGGCCCCGGAGCTGACCGACGAGACACCGCCACGCGGCGGCCCCCTACCCGAGGGCATGACACGCCGCGGGCTGCTGCGCAGTGCGGCTGCGGTGCCAGCCGCTGCCGGCGCCGCCGGCCTGGCGGTGCTGCCCGCAACAGCCCAGGCCCTGCCACTGCCGCTGACCCCACCCGACGCGGTGGATTACTACGACATCGGCGACGCGATCCTGCAGACCAGTGCGCCGACCATGCCGCTGGTCAAGCTCACGCTGGGCAGCGACGGGCTCTACACCTTCGAGCTGCCGCGCCTGGAACAGGGGACCGGCATCGGCACTGCGCTGGCGATGATGATCGCCGAGGAGGCGGGCGTGACTCTGGACAAGGTGAAGGTGCTCTCGGCCGACGCGCAGCCCGAGCTGATCTACAACCAGCTCACCGGAGGCTCTTCAACGATCCGCAGCTTCGAGCCCTTCATCAAGACGCTGGTGACCAAGGCGCGCCTGCAGGCCGGTTTGCTGCCGCAGGCCCCGGCGCCCAGCCACCCGTCGCAATACCGCATCGTCGGCAAGGCGACGCGCAAGCTCGATGCGCTGGACATCGTCACTGGGCGCAAGAAGTTCACGATGGATATCGAGGTGCCCGGCGCCATGCCGACGATGTGCCGAATGCCCTCGCAAATACGCGGCCGTGTGGTGAGCGTCAACAACCAACAAGCGGTGCTCGCCATGCCCGGCGTCCTGGCGGTGGTGGTCATCCCGGGCGGCGGCACGGTGGTGGGCATCCCGCCCGGTGTGGCGGTGATGGCGCAAACCTTCGGCGAGGCCTGGGACGCCTGCCGCGCGCTGGACATCACCTGGGGCGACGGGCCGAACAAGGGTCTGTCCGACGCTTCGATCCAGGCCGCACTGCGTGCCGCGCTGCCGCCGTTTCTGCCAGCGCCACTCGGCACCTGGGCCATCGACGCCGAGTTTGAGTTTCCGGCTGCGTCACACGCGCCGCTGGAAGTGGAATGCGCCATCGTCGACGTCAAGCCCGGCCGCTGCGAAATCTGGGCTGGCTTGCAGACGCCGATCGTGGCGTTGCAGGCCATTGCGCTGGACCTGGGCCTGCTGCCCACGCAGGTCAAGTGCCACGTGGTCCCCAGTGGCGGCGCTTTTGGTCGTCGCCTGTTCTGGGACCCTGTGCAGGTGGCGGCGCAGGTGTCCAAGCTCACCGGACTGCCTTGCAAGTTGATGTACCACCGCAGCGACGACGTGCGCCACACCCGCAGTCGGCCGCCGCAGGTGCACCGCGTGCGCGCTGCACTGCTGCCGCCCACGCTGCTGGGCCCGGGCAACGTGCTGAGCTACCAGCAGAACATCGGCTTGGTGCGCCTGGACGCGCGCCATGGCTTTGGCGAGATCGGCACCGCACTGGCGGGCTCGCTGCCGCTGGGCGTGCAGCAGACAGTGGGCAACCTGGGCTACGAGCAGTTTTTCTTCAAGACGATGGTTGCCTCGCCGTACAACTTCGGCGTCAGCTCCAAGCAGATTTTTCCGGTGGCGATCGACCTGCCGACGGTGTCGTACCGGTCGGTGCACATCATGCCGGCGCGCACCGTCGAGGAGATCATCGTTGACGAGATGGCGGCGCGCCTGGGCCAGGACCCGGTGGCGTTTCGCATGGCCTTCTTGCGCCTGCCGCGGGCCCGTGCGGTGCTGCAGCGCGTGGTGACGGCTGCGCAGTGGGGCAAGGCCATGCCAGCAGGTTTTGCACAGGGCGTGGGGGTGCACATGGAGTCGCGCGCCTTCACGGCCTGCATCGTCGAACTCGACGGCCGCGATCCCAACAACTGCAAGGTGACCCGCGCCACCATCGCCATCGACGTGGGCAAGCCCATCAACCCCTCGGGCATCGAACAGCAGGCCATGGGCAGCCTCGCCGAGGCGATCTCGCTGGTGCTCAACGCCGGGCTGACCATCAAGGACGGCCTGATCCAGGAGGGCAGCTACAACCAGTACCGCTTCGCGAAGATGCGCGACTTTCCCAAGCTGGCGCAGGTGATCGTGATGCCCGATGTCGGCGAGCCCATCGCCGGCATGGGCGAGGTGGGCATGTCGGCACCTTCGGGCGCCATTGCCAATGCCTATGCCCGTGCCACTGGCCGCAAGCCGCGCAAGTTTCCACTCAATGTGCAGCCGCCCTTCACGCCCACGGCGGCTGGCCAGCTGCCCGCGCCCGTCTTCGTCTGAGGAGCTTCAACCATGCCCAACTACACCCTCAACATCAACAACCAGACCGTCAACGTGGACGCGCCGGCCGACATGGCGCTGCTTTGGGTGCTGCGCGACAAGCTCGGCATCACCGGCCCCAAGTACGGGTGCGGTGTCAACGTCTGCAAGGCCTGCACCTGCCTGGTGGCCGGCAAGGCGGTGAGCACCTGCGCCATCA
>JANOAQ010000133.1:0-1712 GCA_031411195.1 Burkholderiaceae bacterium
ATGTCGCGGGGGTGGGCGCTGCGTTGGTCGGGGTTGGCTTCGTTTCGTGCCACCTGGGCGGCGTTCTGCTGGGTCATGCCGTCCAGGGTGCTGACGGTGCCATTGACCTGGGCGATGCACGTGCTCTGCTCGGCAGCGGCCGAGGTGATTTCAGCGATGACATCGGTCACCCGCTGCACACTGGCCACGATTTCGTTCATGGTGGCGCCGGCCTGCTGCACCTGGCGTGCGCCGGCTTCGACCCGCTCGACGCTGCTGCCGATCAAGGTCTTGATCTCGCGCGCGGCATTGGCGCTGCGCTGGGCCAGGCTGCGCACTTCGCTGGCCACCACGGCAAAACCACGGCCTTGCTCACCGGCGCGGGCGGCCTCGACGGCCGCGTTCAGCGCCAGGATATTGGTCTGGAAGGCGATGCCGTCGATGGTGCCGATGATGTCGGCGATGCGCTTGCTGGAGGTGTTGATCTCATCCATCGTGTGCACGACCTGGCCCACGGCTTCACCGCCACGCCGGGCCACCGCCACGGCCGATGCCGCCAGATGGTTGGCCTGCTGCGCAGCATCGGCGCTGTGGCGCACCGCGCCGGTCAGCTGTTCGAGTGACGCGGCGGCCTGCTGCAGGTTGCTGGCGGTCTGCTCGGTGCGCTGCGACAGATCCTGGTTGCCGGTGGCGATCTCGCTGCCAGCGCCGGCGATGCGATGCGAGGCCTCTTGCACCGTGTTGATCGAGTCGCGCAACTGGCTGACCATCTGGCCCAGCGCCCCTTGCAGATCGCCGATCTCGTCGGTCCGGTCTGCCCGCGGGGCATCGCACAGGTCACCGTTGGACACGGCCACGGCCACCGCAGCGGCCTGCTTGATGCTGCGCATCACGCGGCGCAGCATGACCGCACTCAAGGCCAGGGCTGCAGCCGTGGCCAGCAGAGCGCCCAGCGTCAGCAGCAGTGTGTTGCGTCGCGCTGTGGCGGTGGAATCGGTGCCGGCCTTGGCTGACGCGGACTCGATGCCATCGATGAGGTCGGCCATGTGCTTGCTGGCCGACTTGAAGGTGGCGTCAGCGCTCTGCATGGCTGCCACGCCCGTATTGGGATCGACGCTGGCCATGTCGATGGCGTTGTCGGCCTGCTTGGCGTAGCGGCCCAGGTCGCCTTCGACACCCTTGACCGAGTCGCCCATCGCTGCGGATTGCCCAGCGCTGCCGGCGATGGCCGATACCACCCGGCTGACCCCTTCGAGCTGGGTCTTCAGATCGGCGCGAAAGACCTTGATGGCGGGCTCTTCCATCGAGCCGATCAGGGCCACCGTGCGATAGGCACTGGCATGCAGCTGCCCCACCTGTGCCTGGGCCTGGGTGATGGTTCGCAGGTTGCCCAGGTCGGCCTTGAAGGCCTCTGCATTGGCCACCGCATTGCGGTCCATCAACCAGGCGTTGATGCCTCCACCGGTGAGTGCGATCACACCGGTGAGCACGGGCGCCAGCAGCAGTTTGGTTCCAAGTTTCAAGAAGGGCTCCCGCGCCTGGCCACTGGGGCCGGGCTTGTCGTGTTTACTTGTAGACGCCGCCGCAGACGACAGCGTCTTCCAGCTTTTCGCAGTACATCTGCTTGGGCTCGATCTTCTTGCTCACCGGGTTGGTGAACTTGTAGTCCTGCCAGAAGGTGCCCTTGCTCTGGGCCAGTTCGACACGCTCCTTGACGAAGGCCTTGCCGTCCA